>NZ_JBFUCI010000354.1:0-6872 GCF_056405335.1 Variovorax sp. P1_H12_2 | reverse complement strand
TGTCGGTACTGACGGTGGCCGAGCGCAAGGTTCTTCTCGACCTTCTGCGCCGTCTGCATGAGAATTTGCCGGCCGTCGAGGCTGCGACGCGCGATCATCTCGGTCGACATCACCCCCATGCGTTGCGGCGCCGCGGTGCCAAGGGGACCGGGTCTTGAACGCCTTGGTGGCCGCCGGGGGCTGCCAGGCTGCGACGTCTCAACAATCGGGGGGATGCCACGCATCGCACGCGGCGGCACAGTGAGCGGGTTGTGTTCGCGGGAGGAGCGTATGGATTCGATTGTGTCGCTGGGTGTCGTCGCGATTGCCGTGGCGGGTGGATGGCTCTGGGAGATCGTCGCCCACCGTGAGTCCAGCCGGCTCGATCGAAAGCTCCAGCGCCAGCTCCGACAGTCCGCAGACACGATTCGGGAATCGACACTTCAATAGGAGTTTCTGGCACGGTGCGCAGGCAACCAGTCCGCCAAGCCGTTCCCTGCACGACGTCAAGATTCGCTTGCCGCGTTCCTCGGCCTGCCGGACCTGGGAGGGTCCGGCGGAGCCATAACGTTTCGCTGAATCGCTGTCACACGACACGGGCCCTTCCTGTGGTCGGCCGGACATGAACAATGCCAATCCCTACGGGTCAAGGCTCGAAGCCGCCTTGTCCGACACGCGGGGGATCATCGTGCCAAAGGGCATGGACGAGGCTGCGTATTTCGAGCGCATTCGCTCAAGGATCCGCGAGCACGCCACCTGGGCGGAGTTGGTCTCGGCCACGGTCGGAAGCCGGACCGCAGACGCTCAGCCTCGCGCCTCGCCCAGACGCCGCTTGGGCTGGGGCAGCGCGGGCGCCTGGCCCAGCAGGCCCAGCACCACCTGCAACGCCATCGCGACGGCCCCGACGATGAACACCACGTCGCCGAAGGTGCGCACCCAGCGCAGCGTCTGCAGCAGCGGTTGCTGCATGAAGTCCTCGCTGCGCGCGTACCACAGGCCCTGGCTCACGCTGGCGTGGAACTGGATGATGCCGATCGGCARCAGGCTGGTGAAGATCATCAGCACCAGGCCGGCGTTGAGGCCCCAGAAGGCGGTCTTCATGAGGGGGGCGCTGAACGAGTAGTGAGGCCGCAGGTAGCGCAGCACCAGCAGCGTGAAGCCCAGCGCGAGGAAGCCGTAGACCCCGAACAGCGCGGCGTGTGCATGCACCGGCGTGGTGTTCAGGCCCTGGATGTAGTACAGCGACATCGGCGGGTTGATCATGAAGCCGAAGACACCCGCGCCCAGCATGTTCCAGAAGGCAACGGCGACGAAGCACATCAGCGGCCAGCGCAGGTTTTCCATCCAGGGCGCGCGGGCCTTCAGGCGCCAGTTCTCCCAGGCCTCATGGCCCAGCACGATCAGCGGCACCACCTCCAGCGCGGAGAAACTCGCGCCGACCGCCATCACCGGCGTGGTGGTGCCGGCGAAGTACAGGTGATGGAAGGTGCCGGGAATGCCGCCCAGCATGAAGAGCGAGGCCGAGGCCAGGCTGGCCGCCGTGGCCATGCGCACCGAGACCAGGCCGAGGGTGGAGAAGATGAAGGCCAGCGCCGTGGTGGCGAAGACCTCGAAGAAGCCTTCCACCCAGAGGTGCACCACCCACCAGCGCCAGTACTCCATCACCGAGAGGTGGGTGCGTTCGCCGTAGAACAGGCCCGCGCCGTAGAACAGGCCGATGGCACCGACCGAGGCGGTGAGCAGCGCCAGCAGGTTCTTGTCGCCGCCCTTCTTCAGGAGGGCCGGCACGACGCCGCGCAGCATCAGCACCAGCCACAGCAGGATGCCGATGTACTTGCCGATCTGCCACAGGCGTCCCAGGTCCACGTACTCGTAGCCCTGGTGGCCGAGCCAGAAATTCCATTCGGGTGGCATGACCTGCGCGATCGCCAGGTAGTTGCCGGTGAAGGAACCCACGACGACGGCGACCAGTGCCCAGAACAAAACGTCCACGCCCAGGCGCTGGAACTTCGGATCCTTGCCGCCGTTGATCAGCGGCGCAAGAAACAACCCCGCGGCGAGGAAGCCGGTGGCGATCCAGAACAGCGCGGCCTGGATGTGCCAGGTGCGGGTCAGCGCATAGGGGAACCAGCGCGAGACGTCGACGCCGTAGAACTGCTGCCCCTCGACCGTGTAGTGCGCGGTGAAGCCGCCGATGAACACCTGGAAGATGAACAGCGCGACGACCAGGAACAGGTACTTGCCCAGTCCCCGCTGCGAGGGCGTGAGGGCGAAGGTGGTGAGCGGGTCGCGCGCACCCGCGGCGGGCAGCGGCTCATCGTGATCGCGCAGGAAGGCCCAGCCCCAGACCAGAAATCCCACCCCCGCCAACAGCACCACGACGCTGGCGACCGACCACACGATGTTCTCGCCACTCGGCTGGTTGCCGATCAGCGGCTCGTGCGGCCAGTTGTTGGTGTAGGTGACCTTCTGGCCCGGCCGCTCGGTGGCGGCGGCCCAGGCAGTCCAGAAGAAGAACTGCGTCATCTGCTGGCGCCGCTCGGCGCTGGGCAGCGTGTTTTCCTTCATCGCGAAGTGCTCGCGGCTTTTTTGGAGCGCGGGTGCGTCGGAGAACAGCTGGTCGTAGTAGGCGGCGGTCTGGGCGATGGCCTGTGCGCGGCGCTCCGAGAGCTTCAGCACCTGCGCTTCATCGACGCGATTGGCCCGGTACTCGGCCTTGAGCTGCTCGCGCAGCCCGGCTTGGGTGGGGCCGTCGAGCGCCGTGTAGGCCTTGCCGTGTGCCTGCTGCGCGGCCAGTTCGAGCCAGGCCGTCAGCTCGCGGTGCAGCCAGTCGGCCGTCCAGTCGGGCGCCTGGTAGGCACCGTGGCCCCAGATGGAGCCGAGCTGCATGCCGCCCACCGACTGCCAGGCCGTCTGGCCGTCGAGGATGCCCTCGCGGTCGAACAGCACCTTGCCGTCTTGAGTGGCAACCTGCGCGGGAATCGGCGGCGCCTGCCGGTAGACCTCGGCGCCGTAGTAGCCCAGCAGCGAAAAGGTCACGATCAACACGCCGATCAGCGTGAACCAGAGCTTCTTGTAGGGACCCATGTCGGTCTCTCCTGGGTCAATGCACCACGGCCGGCGCAAAGCGCTCGAACAGGATGTTGTTTTCGGTATGGATGTGCGCCATCAGGTCCTGGCGGAAAGTCCGCAGGTTGGCGTAGAGCGCACGCCAGGTGGTGCAGGCCGCGCGCGGCGGCGTGATGTCATCGGTCAGTTCGGCCAGACGGCGCAGCGCGGCGCCATGTTCGTCATGCTCCATGCGCATCACCGTGATCGGCGCGGTGGCGCTGGCGCCCAGGCCGCGCGCGATCATCGGGAACAGCACGTCCTCCTCCTTGCGCATGTGGCTCTCCAGTTCCTGCGCCATGGCCACGAGGTGGTCGGCCAGGCCGCGCGGGCAGTCGGCGCGCTCGCCATGCACCTGCTCGACCCTGCGCGCCAGGCGGATCAGCTCGGGCAGCTGCTCGCGGTGCACGGCGTGGAAGCGCGCGAGGATGTGGTTGACCAGATCGGTGGCGCTTGCTTCGCCCCAGTCTTGCGCGTCGCCGGCCGCAGCGCGGCCTTCCAGCGTGCGCAGTTCCTCGACGATCGGCGCGGCATCGACGCCGGCCGCCTCGGCCGCCGTGCGCAGGGTCTGGTTGCCACCGCAGCAGAAGTCGAATTGGTGTGCATCGAAAACGCGCGTGGCGCCCGGGATGCGCCGGGCCAACTGGCCCAGGGATTGGTTCATCAGGTCCATGGAGATCTCCTTGGTGGTGGGAAAGGGTTGCAGGTCCTATGCGAACGGCATGCCAAGAAAAAGTCCTTATGAATCAATGCCTTGAAAAGTAAATGGTACATACAACCCTATTTGAAAATGGTCTCATGTACCATTTGGGGTGTTTATGACCACTGCTGCGACCTCCCTCCTTCTGCTGGCCGATCTGGTGGCCGATCTTCCGGTGGCGGTGCGCCTGCAACGGCTGGTGGGCAGCCTGCGCGCGCACTTCGGGTGCGGGGCCGTGGCGTTGCTCAAACTGGAAGAGGAGCACCTGCGTCCGCTGGCCGTGGATGGACTGGTCAGCGACGCGCTCGGGCGCCGCTTCGCCGTCAAGGACCATCCGCGCCTCGCGGCCATCCTGCAGCGGCGCGGCGTCACCTGCTTCCATCACGACAGCGTGCTGCCCGATCCCTACGACGGCCTGATCGCCGAGCGCGCCGGCGAGCCGATGCCGGTGCACGACTGCATGGGCATGGCGCTCGACGTCGAGGGCGAGCGCTGGGGTGTGATCACGCTGGACGCACTGGAGGTCGGTGCTTTCGATGCGCAGGCCCAGCGCGATCTGGGGGAGCTCGCTTGCGCCGTCGAAGCCGCGGTGCGCGTCACCCGCCTTGAAGCCGAGATCCGCGGCTTGCGCTTGTCAGGGGGCGCCTTGCCTGCCGATGCGCATGCGCCACGCGAGGACAGCGACGTCGTGGGCCAGAGCGAAGCCATCACGCAGTTGTTGCACGAGTTGCAGGTGGTCGCCGATTCCGAGCTGCCAGTGCTGCTGCTGGGTGAAACCGGCGTGGGCAAGGAACTCTTCGCTCACCGGCTGCATCGACTGTCGCGACGCGCCGGCAAGCCTCTGGTGCATGTCAACTGCGCGGCATTGCCGGAGTCGCTGGCGGAGAGCGAACTGTTCGGCCATGCGCGTGGCGCGTTTTCCGGCGCGGTGAGCGACCGGCCCGGCCGCTTCGAAGCGGCCGAGGGCGGCACGCTGTTTCTCGACGAGGTGGGCGAGTTGCCGCTGTCGATCCAGGCCAAGCTGCTGCGTACCTTGCAGAACGGCGAGATCCAGCGCCTGGGCGCGGACCGGCCGCGACGCGTGAACGTGCGCGTGATCGCCGCGACCAACCGGAGTCTGCGCGACCACGTGCGCGACGGATCGTTTCGGGCCGACCTGTACCACCGGTTGTCCGTCTATCCGATCCCGATTCCTCCACTGCGCGAGCGCGGCAATGACGTGCTGCTGCTGGCTGGGCGCTTCCTGGAACTCAACCGTGCACGCCTGGGCCTGCGCAGCCTGCGCTTGTCCATCGAGGCCGAGGACGCGCTGCGCCACTACCGCTGGCCCGGCAACGTGCGCGAACTGGAGCACGTGATCAGCCGCGCCGCGCTGAAAGCCGTGAGCCGGGGCGCGGATCGCACGGACATCGTGACTCTGGAGGCGGACATGCTGGATCTCGATGCCTTGGAAATGCCCGCCAGCGCAGGCGCACCTTTGCCTGTGGAGGCCGCGGGCGGTGCGGCCGCTTCACGCCTCGCCAGCATGCACCAGGTCGTGGAGGCCAGTCAGCGCGAGGCGATCAGGCAGGCCCTGGCCCTGCACGATGACAACTGGGCCGCAGCCGCGCGTCAGCTGGAACTGGATGCCAGCAACCTGCACAAACTGGCGCGGCGGTTGGGGCTCAAGGCATAGGGCGACGTGCTGCGCGGGAATCGAGACGCTCAGGGGGACGCCTCGGCGTCGAAGAAGCCCAGCTTCCTGGCGCGCGGCAGTGCCTTGAGCCTGAGCTCCGCTCGCAATGCATCTCCCTTGCTCGGGTATTCGCGGGCCGCCAATACCCGCACTGGAGGCCGCGCGCGCGTGAATTTGGCGCCCAGTCCGAAGACATGCTGAAAGAAGCGCTGCTCCACATCGAGCGCGATCCCCGCGTAGTACGCGCCGTCCTTGCATTCCAGGAGGTAGAGCCAGTAGGGCTTGGGTGGCGGGTCGGGCAGGGTTCGAGGCACGCTTCGATTGTGCGGCGACAATCCGCAGATGGCTCAAGGCAAGCGGATTTCGGCAGACATCGGCGGCGACGCCCTGCAGGCGATCAAGGACATGGGTGCGGCCGCCAGGCTGGCCCGTACCAGTGCCGGCGACGGCCAGGCCGCGGCTGCCGCCCGACTGGGTGTGCATGTCCAGACCATCGCCCGGATCGAATCGGGTGAACCAGGCGTCGCGATCGGGCACGTGCTGGGCCTGCTGGCGCTCTACGGGATCGCCACGCAGTTGCAGCCGCCGAAAAGCGGYGACCCGTCCGCAGCCTGAGCGGTTTCCGCCGCCGCCTATCGGACCACGTAGTACGCGGAGAATTCGCCGGCGCTGTGCGCGCAGCGCTGAAACCCGACTCGAAGCAGCCAGCGTTCGAACCGCGGGCTCGCGATGTTCTCGAGGTAGAGCACGCGCGCCTGCAGGCCGTCGCTTCCATCCAGGAAGCGCTCGATCAGCCTCGCGAAATACCCTTGGCCCCTCGCGCCCTCGGCGACGTGGATGTGGGCCAGGCAGAGGGCAGGCTCTCCGGGCGTGGAGGCCTTGAACCAGGAATAGCGCATGTACGCCTGGAGCTCGGGGCTCGTGTACCAGCGCGAGACCACATCGTGCGCGTGAGGAATGTCGGCCTCGAACTGGGCGAGCCACGCGAAGCAGACGTCCAGTTCGGCCTCCAGTTTGGTCGTGCAGTCCATGCGTCCATCGTAGCGGGCGCCAAACGGCCTCTATTGCGCTGCAGCAACAGTGGAGCGCCTGGAAATCGGTTTCTTGCCTGAGGACTTTCCCCAACCAGAAATCTCCGCTTGCGTCTCATTGGCACCCAGCCAGGCGCGGCGGCCCATGCTCACTTGCGCCAGAACGAGGGGGTCAGCAGGGCGATGAAACTCAGCATCTCGAGCCGGCCGAGCACCATCGCGAAGGTGCAGACCCACACCTGGAAATCGGTCAGGCTGCTGAAATTGCCGGCCGGCCCGACGCTGCCCAGCCCCGGGCCGGTGCAGTTCACGCTGGCCAGCACCGCGCTGAAGGCCGTGACCGGGTCGAGGTCGGTCAGTACCAGCAGCATGCTCAGCG
>NZ_JBFUCI010000353.1:0-6873 GCF_056405335.1 Variovorax sp. P1_H12_2 | reverse complement strand
GTCGAACTGCTGGCGCAGGGCGAGACCGGCGAGATCTGCGTGCGCGGCGACCTGGTCATGAAGGGCTACTACAAGGCCCCGGAGAAGACCGCCGAGACCCTCGTCGATGGCTGGCTGCATACCGGTGACGTCGGGCACCTCGACGCCGAGGGCTACCTGCACATCACCGACCGCAAGAAAGACATGATCATCAGCGGCGGCTTCAACGTCTATCCGAGCGAAGTCGAGCAGGTGATCTGGGCGCACCCCGCCGTCCAGGACTGTGCCGTCATCGGCGTGCCCGACGAGAAATGGGGCGAGGCGGTGAAGGCCGTCGTCGAGCTGAGCCCCGGCCAGGAAGTCGGCGCCGACGAGTTGATCGCGCTGTGCCGCGAGAAGCTCGGTCCGGTGAAGTCGCCGAAAACGATCGACTTCACGGCCGCGCTGCCGCGCAGTGCCGCAGGCAAGGTCCTCAAGAAGGACTTGCGGGCTCCCTACTGGGCCCATGCCTCACGTGCGATCTGAGCGCTCCCGCACCGCCACACCTCCATGAGAACCACGATGACACTCGCACAAACCAAGGCCCTTTTCTATTCCGCTGCGCTCTTCAACTGGGGCGCCGTGTTGATCCTGGCGCTCCTTGCGCATGCGCTGGGCCTGGAGCCGCCGCTGCAGTCCCTGTTCGGTCAGATCACCCTCGGCGCCATCTTCGTCTTCGGGTGCGGCTACTGGCTGGTCGGAATGGCACCGACCGCCTACCGCGGCATCGTCGCGTTGGGTGTGCTCGGCAAGCTGGCGGTCGTGGCGATCGTCTGGGCGAACTGGCTTGCGGGCAGCACGACGCCGCAAATGGCGCTCTTGGTGAGCGGAGACGTCATCTACTCGCTGCTGTTCCTGCGCTTCCTGCAGCGCAGCGCGGCCTGAGGCCACCATGAACGGCATCTACATTGCCGGCGTCGGGATGACCGTGTTCGGTCGCCATCCGGAGCGTTCGCTCGAAGACATGGCGGGCGAAGCGCTGAACGGCGCCCTGCAGGATGCGGGATGCTACGTCGGCGATCTCGACGCGGCTTTCTACTCGGGCGTGACCAACGGGCCGCTGCAGGGGCAGCTCTCGATCCCGGGCCAGGTCGTCCTCGGCAAGAGCRGCATCGCAGGCATTCCGATCTTCAACGTCGAGAACGCCTGCGCCTCCGGCAGCACGGCGCTCCACTTGGCCGTCCAGCACCTGAAGGCGGGCGCCTGCGACATCGCACTCGCGCTGGGCGCGGAGAAGATGAACGTCGCCGACAAGCCCAAGGCCTTCGCGCTCTTCGAGGCCGGCTGGGACGTCTCGCGCGCACAGCAGAACTACGAGCAGTTGATGCGCATGGGCGAGGGCATCGAGCCGCCTCCGGGGTCGGAATCCGACAAGCCCTACAGCCGCTTCATGGCGATCTACGCGGCGTTGTGCCGTCATCACATGAAGACGCACGGCACCACGCAGCGACAGATCGCGGCGGTTTCGGCCAAGAACCATCTGCACTCCGTGCACAACCCGCTGTCGCAGATTCGCAAGCCATTCACCATCGACGAAGTCCTGGCCGCGCCGCCCATCACCTATCCGTTGACCTTGCCGATGTGCGCGCCGCTGTCCGACGGTGCGGCGGCGGTCATCATCTGCACCGCGGAGGGCCTGCGCCGCATCAGCGCATTGGCTTCGCGCAACGTGAAAGTCGCTGCGAGCGTGATGCGCAGCTTCACCGTGCGCGGGCTCGATCAGCCGGATCTCAACATCGGCCGGCTCGCAGCGCAGCAGGCCTACGACCAGGCCGCGCTCGGCCCCGGCGACATGCACGTGGCCGAGGTGCACGATGCGTCCGCGATGGGCGAGATCATCCAGGCCGAAAACCTCGGCCTTGTCCCGCTCGGACAAGGCGGCCCCGCCGCAGAGCGCGGCGACTTCACCATCGGCGGACGCATTCCGATCAATCCCTCCGGCGGCCTGGAGTCCAAGGGCCACCCCTTGGGCGCGACCGGGCTTGGCCAGATCCACGAGCTGGTCACTCAACTGCGCGGTGAAGCCGGCGCACGCCAGGTTCACGGCGCGCGCCATGCCATCCAGGAAAACGGGGGCGGCCTCCAGGGCATCGAAGAGGCCGCCCTTGCCATTCATATTCTCACCAAGAACTAAGGAGACTTCGTGCAACCCCATTTCAAAGGCAAGGTCGCGGTCATCACCGGCGCCGGATCGGGCATCGGTCGGGCGCTGGCCCTTCAGCTGGCCGCCGCCGGCGCCCGCCTGGCGCTGTCGGACATCGACGCTGCCGGACTGGCGCAGACCATTCGGCAACTGCCGGTCGGCACCGAGGCCCGGGGCTATTCCCTGGACGTCTCGTCGCGGGAAGCAGTCTTCGCCCACGCCGACGCCGTGMGTAGCGACTTCGGCACTGCTCATTTCGTGTTTAACAATGCCGGCGTCACCGTTATCGGCACTGTGGAGCATCTCGAGATCGAGGAGATCGAGTGGCAACTCAACATCAACCTGTGGGGCGTGATCTACGGCACCAAGGCCTTTCTGCCGATGATGTTGTCGCAGCGCGAGGGCTGCATTGTCAACATGTCGAGCGTGTTCGGACTGGTCGGCTTTCCGGCCCAGAGCGCCTACAACATATCCAAATTCGGCGTTCGAGGACTCACCGAGTGTCTGTGGCGTGAACTCGAAGGCACTGGCGTGCGGGCGCTCAGCGTGCATCCTGGCGGCATCAAGACAAACTTCGAGCGAGCCGGCCGGCGATGCAAGAACGCTGGAAAGGAAGAGGCGCGCTTCTCGGCCTTGGGCGAAAAGCTGCTCACCACGCCGCCAGAGGACTGCGCAGCCGCCATCCTGAAAGGCGTGCGGCTAGGCAAGAAGCGTGTCGTGACGGGCAACCAGTCCTCAACGCTGTTCTGGCTGTCGCGGTTGCTGCCGAACAGCTATCACAACGTCGTCAAGCTGATCGCCTGAGCGGGCATCTTCGCCGCCATCTCATCAGAAAAAGAATTCAAGAGACAACTCCATGCCCCAGCACTTCACGCGCACGCCGGTCACCAGGCACCGCCTCAGCGCATTGACTTCCGCAGCGCTCGCGCTCCTCGCGATCGCCTCAACCTCACGCGCCATGGAGATCGATACCGGGAATCCGGATGTCGTGCTTCGCTGGGACAACACGGTGCGCTACAACCTGGGCTATCGCACGCAGGACCAGTCCAAGGCGATCCTCGGCAATCCGAACAACGACGACGGCGACCGCAACTTCGGCAACGGCGCCCTGATCGCCAGCCGGCTCGACCTGCTGAGCGAGTTCGACATGGTGGTCGACAAGAAGTACGGCTTTCGCGTGAGCGGCGACGCCTGGGCCGACGGTGCCTACAACAGCCTGGACAACCACAACAACGCCACCGCCAACACCCTGTCGTACGGCCTGCCGACCGCGGGCATCCTGTCGCCCTACACCAGCCGCTATGCCAAGGGCCCGTCGGGCGAACTGCTCGACGCCTTCGTGTTCGGCAGCCGCGACTTCGGCGACACCAACGTCGGCCTGCGGCTCGGCAAGACCACCGTCTACTGGGGCGAAAGCCTGCTGGGCGGCGGCGCGATCCACGGCATCTCCTACGGCCAGTATTCGCTGGACCTCTGGAAGGCGCTGGCGACGCCCGGCATCGAGGCCAAGGAGCTCTATCGCCCGCGCACGCAGATGACCCTGCAGGTGCAGCCGGCCCCGGACCTGGCGCTGTCGGCGCAGACCTTCTTCGACTGGGAAGCGGCGCGCTATCCGGAATCGGGCAGCTACCTGACGGTCAACGACGCACTGCTCTATGGCGGCCAGTCGCTGATCACGGGCCCGGGCCAGCGGCTGCTGCAGGCCACCGCGGGCGAGCCCAACAAGAACGGCGACTTCGGCCTGTCGGCACGCTGGAGCCCCGACTGGCTCGACGGCACCGCCGGCCTCTACGGCCGCCGCACCGCGGACATCCAGCCTCAGCTCGCGCTGACGCCGGCAGTGGCCGCCGTGCCGGCCGCCGCCTGCGCCCGTGCCGGCGCGACCGCCATCGGCCCGACCACCTGCTACATCAACCCGGGGGCCGCCACGCTGCAGCAGATCCGCGCCGGCTACCTCGGCCAGTACCAGGCCTTCTACGGCCGCGACATCGACATCTACGGCCTGAGCCTGGCGAAGAACATCGCCGGCCTGAGCTTCGGCGCCGAACTGAGCTACCGCCACAACATGCCGCTGCAGAGCACGCCGGTGCAGGTACTCCCGGCCGGCCTGGCGAATCCGGCGCTCGGCCAGATCACTCCCGCGCAGCTTGCCAACGGCGGCGCGCCCGGCGCGGTGGGCAACACCATGCACGGCGTGTTCAATCTGATCGGCTCGGTCTCCAGGACGCCGCTGTGGGACAGCGCCACCTGGATGGCCGAAGTCACCTGGAACCGCTGGCTGAGCGTGGCGCAGAACCCCAATGTCTTCAAGGGCAGCGCGGCCTACCGTGCGGTCGCCGCCAACGTCGATGCGGTGACGCGCGACTACTTCGGCCTCGCGATCAACTTCACGCCGACCTGGTTCCAGGTCTACCCCGGCGTGGACCTGTCTTTGCCGCTGAGTTGGGGCGGAGGTCTCTCGGGCATCTCGGCCGTGACGACGGGCGGTGCCAAGAACAACGGCTCCTACTCGCTGGGCGTCGCCGCGGATGTGCGAAACAAATACAACTTCGCGCTGCGCTATGTCGGCTTTTATGGCAACTACAGCACCACGGCGGCCGGTGCGATGAACGTCGCCGAGAGCGTCAACGCGCTGCTGTCCGACCGCGGCCACGTGCTGCTGACTTTCAAGACGACCTTCTGAGGTCGACCGATCCCCTACCGAACGGAGACATTCCCATGAAGAAACTCACCCTCGTGGCCGGCGCAGTGATCGCGCTCGCCGCCCAGTCCGTCCTCGCTGCCGTCGGGCCCGATGAAGCGAAGAAGCTGGGCACCACGCTCACCCAGACCGGCGCCGAGCGCGCCGGCAATGCCGACAAGACGATCCCCGAGTACACCGGCGGCCTGACCACGCCGCCGGCCGGCTACGAGAAGGGCTCGGGCATCCGTCCCGACCCGTACGCCGCCGAGAAGCCGCTCTACGCCATCACGGCGCAGAACATGGCGCAGTACGAATCCAAGCTGACCGCCGGCACCAGGGAGATGCTGAAGAAGTACCCGACGATGCGCGTCGACGTGTACCCGTCGCATCGCTCGATGGCCTTCCCGAAGTACGTGCTCGACAACACGGTGAAGAACGCCACCGCCGTCAAGACCACCGACGACGGACTGGGCCTGGAAGGCACCTACGCGGGCATTCCCTTCCCGATCCCGAAGACCGGCAACGAAGCGATGTGGAACCACCTGCTGCGCTTCACCGGCCAGAGCTCCTACACGCAGTACGACTCGATCAATGTGGATTCGTCCGGCAAGGCGGTGCTCGCCACCACCGGCCAGATCCACATGGACTATCCRTACTACGACCCGAAGCGCACCGGCGCCTCGAGCGACAGCGACATCTACTTCCGCACCAAGATCGCCTACACMGCGCCGGCCCGCCGCAAYGGTGAAGCGCTGCTGGCGCAGGACTACATCAAYCCGATGAAGTACGGCCGCCGCGCCTGGCAGTACCTGCCCGGCCAGCGCCGCGTCAAGCTCGCACCCGATATCGCCTACGACACGCCGAACCCCGGCTCGGCCGGCGCATCGACGTACGACGACGCCTGGGTCTTCAACGGTGCGATGGACCGCTACGACTTCAAGCTGGTCGGCAAGCAGGAGATGCTTGTCCCCTACAACGCGTTCAAGCTGATCTACGCGAAGGATCCGTACGCGACCACCACGCCGAACCACCTGAACCCGGACTACGTGCGCTGGGAACCGCATCGCGTGTGGGTGGTCGAGGCCACGCTGAAGGCCGACAAGCGCCACATCTACGCCAAGCGCACCTTCTACATCGACGAGGACAGCTGGATCGCCGTGGCTTCGGACGAATACGACGCACGCGGCCAGCTCTACCGCGCCGGCTTCGTGTACTCGAACCCCGCCTACGAAGTGCCCGCACCGACCAGCGTCGGCCAGTCGTTCCACGACTTCACCACCGGCGGCTACAACATGACCGGCCTGATGGGCGCCTACAACGTCGGCCTGAAATTCATGGAGCCGCAGTCGGCCAACGCCTGGTCCGCGGACGCCCTGGCCGGCTCCGGCGTGCGCTGACGGGAGAAGGCATGCAGCGTCGCAGCATCCTCCTGGCCGCCCTGGCTTCCGGCGCGGGCGTGTCCGCCCGCGCCGGCGAAGCCGGCCGAGCCCATAGCGGCAGCGAGATGCTCGACCTGCCGGCACGCATGAGCGCGGTGGCCGACCAGCGCCTCATCACCGGCATCGCGCGCGCCGGCGACCGCCTGGTGGCCGTCGGGCAGCGCGGCCACGTCTTGCATTCGTCCGACGGCGGCCAGGCATGGGTGCAGTCCATGGTGCCGGTGAGCACCGACCTCACCGCCGTGCGTTTCGTCGACGACAGCATCGGCTTTGCCACCGGCCACGACGGCGTGGTGCTCGGCACGCGCGACGGCGGCCTCGGTTGGAAGCGACTGCTCGACGGACGCCAGGCCAATGCGCTGGTGCTCGACCAGATGCAGCAACGCACCGCCGCGGCCGATGCCAGCGACACCGACCGCAAGCTGCTCGACGAAGCCAGGCGCAACGCCGAGGCCGGCCCCGACAAGCCCTTCCTCGACCTGCATTTCCACAGCCCCAGCCAGGGCTTCGTGGTCGGCGCCTACGGGCTCGTGCTGCGCACCGCGGATGGCGGCAAGCGCTGGGAGTCGTGGTTCGACCGCGTCGACAAC
>NZ_JBFUCI010000352.1:0-6893 GCF_056405335.1 Variovorax sp. P1_H12_2 | reverse complement strand
GAAACACCGCGGATCTGGCTTTGCCAGTCCGCTGGTGTTGCCCCCGGCCGGGGGTGGGCGGGCTGCACGCAGTGAGCCCAACCTGGGGGCGAGCAACAGCTACCCGCCGCTGTCGAGCGAGAAGGTGGCGTTCCGGTCCTGCGCCAGCCGCTCGGCCATCTGGGGCAGGGCGGCCGCCAGCAGCGGTTTCAGCGTGTAGGGCGGATTGATCAGGAACATGCCGCTGGCGGGCAGGCCCGGCCGGTGCGTGACGCCTGTCGCATCGGTCGTGATCTTGCTCGACTTGACCGTCAGCGTGGCGTGCAGCCACGACTTGCCGGCCTTGGTCGCCATGGTCTTGAGCCGGCGCGGCAGGTCGTGCGCTTCCGGCCGCGGGATGATCGGGTACCAGACGGCGTAGGTGCCGGTCGCAAAACGCTTGAGTGCCTCGGCCACGAAGTCGAGCACCCGGGCGTAGTCGCTCTTGATCTCGTAGCTCGGGTCGCACAGCACCAGGGCGCGGCGTGAAGGCGGCGGCAGGAACTTGGTGGCGCTGCCGAAACCGTCGTCGCGCAGCACCGCGATCTGGCGGCCGGCCTCGAGCTGGGCGATATTGGCGTCGAGGGTGCGGGCGTCGGTCGGGTGCAGCTCGAACAGCTTGAGCTTGTCGTGCTCGCGCAGCAGGTGATGCACGATGAAGGGCGAGCCCGGATAGATCTTGGCGCCGCCCTTGGGGTTGAAGTCGCTGATCACCTCGAGGTAGCGCGCCAGGGCGTCCGCGAGCGGGGCCTCCGCCTCGGCGGTGGGCTTCTTCGACGTTTTCCTGGCCGGTGCTGCGCCGGGCACGGGTGCCGGTGCGGCCTTGGCGGGCGCCAGCAGCCGCAGGATGCCCTCGGCCGCTTCGCCGCTGGTGCCGGCGTAGTCTCCATCGAGGCGGTAGAGGCCGGCACCGGCGTGGGTGTCGACCACGGTCAGCGCCGCTTCTTTTTCGAGCAGATGCTCGAGGGTGGCAATCAGCACCGTGTGCTTGAGCACGTCGGCGTGGTTGCCGGCATGGAAGGCGTGGCGGTAGCTAAACATCCCTGGATGGTAACGGTCTGGCCGCCCGATCTGGGTCCTGATTGCGCCTCAAAGATGATTCTTCGTATAATGGAGGGCTTCGCAGCGCCTTTGTGGCCCCGCGGCGAAGACAGGAACCCGCTTGCGCGGGAACCGGCAACCCACCTAAGAGATTCCCGCCAGAGGAACGCCGACCGTGGAAAAGGGCCAGACGTTCGCGGGCTCACGTGGGGCCCGTCAAACCCTCGAAAGAGAAAA
The DNA here is from genome assembly GCF_056405335.1 of Variovorax sp. P1_H12_2. Classification (NCBI taxonomy): domain Bacteria; kingdom Pseudomonadati; phylum Pseudomonadota; class Betaproteobacteria; order Burkholderiales; family Comamonadaceae; genus Variovorax; species Variovorax sp. P1_H12_2. The sequence continues at coordinate 5,597 of NZ_JBFUCI010000352.1, read as the reverse complement.
CTCATGACCAAAACGTTCAGCGCCAAGCCCGCTGACGTGACGCACGAGTGGTTTGTGATTGACGCGACCGACAAGGTCCTCGGACGAGTAGCCAGCGAAGTTGCTCTCCGTTTGCGCGGCAAACACAAGGCCATTTACACGCCTCACGTCGATACCGGTGACTTCATCGTCATCATCAACGCAGCCCAGCTGCGCGTCACCGGCGCCAAGCCGATCGACAAGGTGTACTACCGCCACTCGGGCTACCCGGGCGGCATCAGTGCCACCAACTTCCGCGACATGCAAGCCAAGTTCCCGGGCCGCGCCCTGGAAAAAGCCGTCAAGGGCATGCTGCCCAAGGGCCCGCTCGGCTACGCGATGATCAAGAAACTCAAGGTGTACGGCGGTGCAGAGCACCCGCACACCGCCCAACAGCCCAAAGTGCTGGAACTGTAAGGAGCCTTGAGAATGATTGGTGAATGGAACAATGGCACCGGCCGTCGCAAATCGAGCGTCGCCCGCGTGTTCATGAAAAAGGGCACCGGCAAGATCACGGTCAATGGCAAGGACATCCAGGCTTATTTCGGCCGGGAAACCTCCATCATGATCGCCAAGCAGCCGCTGTTTTTGACGAACAACGTCGAAGCCTTCGACATCATGATCAACGTCGCAGGCGGCGGTGAATCGGGTCAGGCCGGCGCGGCGCGCCACGGCATCACCCGTGCGCTGATCGACTATGACGCGACCCTCAAGCCGGTGCTGAGCCAGGCCGGCTTCGTGACGCGCGATGCGCRTGAAGTCGAACGTAAGAAGGTCGGCCTGCATTCCGCACGCCGTCGCAAGCAGTTCTCGAAGCGCTAATAAAAGGCGTTTTGGGCTTACCGCTCGCAATGACAAGAAACCGCCTTCGGGCGGTTTTTTGTTGATTGAAGTAGCATTCGTCGATCGGCCGCAGTATTCGGCCCCACAGGAGTCCTCTCACAATGAGCGCCGTTGCAGAAACCATCCAGACCCCGGCCATGATGCCCGAGCCGATCGTCTTCACCGACAGCGCGGCCGCCAAGGTCGCCGACCTGATCGCCGAAGAAGGCAATCCCGACCTCAAGCTGCGCGTGTTCGTGCAGGGCGGCGGCTGCTCGGGCTTCCAGTACGGGTTCACCTTCGACGAGATCACCAACGAAGACGACACCACCATGACCAAGAACGGTGTGTCGCTCCTGATCGACGCCATGAGCTATCAGTACCTGCTCGGCGCCGAGATCGACTACAAGGAAGACCTGCAGGGCGCCCAGTTCGTCATCAAGAACCCGAACGCCACCAGCACCTGCGGCTGCGGATCGAGCTTCTCGGCCTGACGTCCTTCAGGCGCATGCCTCACGAAGCCGCCTCCGGGCGGCTTTTTGCTGCCCGCCCCCCGAACGATCGCACCGTGCGCACCCGGCAAACCCAGGGACTTGGCCGGCGCAGCCAGGCCCGCCGGTGAAACACCGCGGAACCGGCTTTGCCGGGCCGCCGGTGTTGCCCCCGGTAGGGGGTGGGCGGGCTACACGCAGTGAGCCCAACCTGGGGGCGAGCCAACCTCAGGGGTAGATGGCGCCGAGCACCCGGGCGCCGCGGGCGCCGGTCACGCTGGCGAGATTGCCGGGTTGGCCCTGCAGCGTGGCGCGCGCCAGCCAGGCGAAGGCGGCGGCTTCGACTTCCTGCGGCGGCAATCCGCGCTCGGCGGACGACACCACCTCCACGGTCGGCAGCAGGGCCCGCAGCCGTGCCAGCAGATGCAGGTTGAGCGCACCGCCGCCGCACACGATCAGCGTCCGGCTGTCGGCGCCGTAGCGCTGCAGGTGGGCCGCGCAGGTACTGGCCGTCAGCTCGGCCAGCGTGGCCTGCACATCGGCGGGATCGGCTTTCGAGGTGCCCAGGTGCGCGGCCAGCCAATTGGGATTGAACAGGTCGCGGCCCGTGCTCTTGGGCGGCGCCTTGGCGAAATAGGCCTCGGCCAGAAGGCGCGAGAGCAGCTCCGGCAGCACCTGGCCGCTGGCGGCCCACTGGCCGCCGGCGTCGTAGGGCTGGCCGATGTGGGTCTGGCACCAGTGGTCGATCAGCGCGTTGCCCGGTCCGCAGTCGAAGCCGAGCACGGTGCCGCTGCCGGCCGGCAACAGGCTCAGGTTCGAGATGCCGCCGAGGTTCAGCACCGCCACCGCCTGGTCGTCGCGGGCGAACAGGGCCCGGTGGAAGCCCGGCACCAGCGGCGCGCCCTGGCCGCCGGCCGCCAGGTCGCGGCTGCGGAAATCGGCCACCACCCGGATGCCGCTGAGCTCGGCGATCAGCGAAGGGTTGTTGATCTGCAGGGTGTAGCCGACCTCGTCGAACTCGCCGGGCCGGTGCCGGACCGTCTGGCCGTGGGCGCCGATCGCGGTGACGGCGTCGGCCGGCAGGCCGGCATCCTCCAGCAACTGCTTCGCCACGCGGGCATAGACCCGTGCCAGCCCGTTGCCGGCAAGGGCGGCGCGGTGCAACTCGTTGTTGCCGGGGGTATTGAGCGCCATCAGTTCGGCGCGCAAGCCCATGGGGAAGGGTGCGGCTGCGTAGCCCTGGACGGCGATGCCGTCGTTCGAGAAGTCCGCCAGGACGCCGTCGACGCCGTCCAGCGAAGTCCCCGACATCAGGCCGATGAAAAGTTCAGCCATGGGTTGCGGGAGCGTGGGGACGGGGACTGGCCGCCGCGCGTCAGTCCGCGCTGGCCTGGACGACCGAGAACGCGGCCGACAGCTCGGTGCGCGTGGCGATGGCGAGCCGCTCGAAGGCGGGACGAGAGGCTGCGGTGATCGGAACGCCGCCGTCCTGCTGAGCGATCGTGGCCGGGTCGTGGTATTCGCCGTTCACCCGGAACTCGAAATGCAGGTGCGGGCCGGTGGCCCAGCCGGTCGAGCCCACGGCACCGACGGCCTGGCTCTGGCTGACGCTCTGGCCGACCTTGACGTCGATGCGGCTCAGGTGTGCGTAAGCGGTTTCCTGCTTGTTGCGGTGCTTCAGAATGACGATGTTGCCGTAGCCGCTCTGCGTGCCGGCGAACTCGACCGTGCCGTCGCCGACCGCGCGCACCGTGGTGCCGGTGGGGGCCGCGAAGTCGATGCCGTGGTGCTGCCGCCAGCTGTTCAGGATCGGGTGCAAGCGCATCGCGAAGCCGCTGGTCACGCGCGAGAACTCGACCGGCGAGCTCAGGAAGGCGCGGCGCAGGCTGTCGCCGTTGGGGCGGTAGTAGCCGCCCTTCTGGCCGGGCTCCTGGAACCACAGCGCCTGATAGAGCTTGCCGTTGCTCTCGAACTCGGCCGACAGCACGCGCCCGGTGCGCAGCGCCTGGCCGTCGGCGTCGAGGGTCTCGTAGACCACCGCGAAGCGGTCGCCCTTGCGCAGCGAGCGGAAGTCGACGTCGCCGGAAAAGATGTCGGCCAGCTGGCTGGCGACCGCATCGGGGATGCGGGCGTCGTCCGTGGCTGCGAACAGGGAGGTGCGGACGACGCCGCTGGCGAGCCGGGTGCCCGGCGCCAGGACGTCGGCTTCGGTGCGGGCCCTGAAGCCCGTGGGGGTCTTTTCGACCACCATCCGCTTGAAGCCGCCATCGCCGTCGGGAATCCAGCGGGCGCTGAGCTTCTTCAGCGCGTTCTCCTGCGTTGCCTCGGCGGTCACGGTGCGGCCGGGCCGGCTCAGCAGCGCGGCGCGCGCTTCGGCATTGCCGCGGACGAAGGCGGCCGCGTCCGGATCGGCGAGACCCAGGCGCTGCAGCAGCGCCTCGGCGGTGTCGCTCGAGCGGGTGATTTCGGTCCGGAACAGGGTGAAGCTGTGGGCGTCCAGCGCCTCGAGCTGGTCGGCAAAGGAGGTGGCCGGCGCGACGGCCTCGAAGACCTGCTTGACGGGGAGCTCGGCCGCATCCGGGCCGAGGGAGGCGACGGCGAAGGCACCGCCGCCGGCGGACAGCAGCAACGCGGCGATCGCAGCCGTGATCTGCTTGGGGTAGGTCCGAAATGTGTGAGCCACGCGCGAAGCAATCAGCTCCTCGGCGGCAAGAATGCCGTTGATCAAACTTCGAATTCCAGCTCAGGTTCTGCAAATCCGTACTGCAAGGACCGTGTCGAACGGGCGGCAGGACGGTGCGTTCACAGCGCCGCTTAGAATCCGGCGCTTGGAAAAGTCGGGCTGAGTATAGCTTCGGCCATAGTTAAAACAGGCAAAAAGCCCAATGAACCCCGGTTTTGTTACAAGCACAAGTCTGTCTGAAGGCGTAGGACAGGCCCTCGAAATTTCGCTCCGTGGAACCGACGAGCTGCTTCCCCAGGACGAGTGGGTGCGCAAGCTCCAGCGGTCCGAGGCGACCGGCGCGCCGCTGCGCATCAAGCTGGGCCTGGATCCGACGGCGCCGGACATCCATATCGGCCACACGGTGGTGCTCAACAAGATGCGCCAGCTGCAGGATCTCGGCCACACCGTGATTTTCCTGATCGGCGACTTCACCACCACCATCGGCGATCCCTCGGGACGCAACAGCACCCGGCCGCCGCTGACCCGCGAGCAGATCGAGGCCAACGCCCAGACCTACTACAAACAGGCGAGTCTCGTACTCGACCCCTCGAAGACCGAGATCCGTTACAACTCCGAGTGGAGCGACCCGCTGGGCGCCCGCGGGATGATCCAGCTCGCGGCCAAGTACACCGTGGCGCGGATGATGGAGCGCGACGACTTCAACAAGCGTTTCAAGGCCGGCCAGTCGATCTCGGTGCACGAGTTCCTCTATCCGCTGATGCAGGGCTATGACTCGGTGGCGCTCAAGTCGGACCTCGAGCTCGGCGGCACCGACCAGAAGTTCAATCTGCTGGTCGGACGACACCTTCAGCAGGAATACGGGCAAGAGCCGCAGTGCATACTCACTATGCCACTGCTGGAAGGGCTCGACGGCGTCGAGAAGATGTCGAAGAGCAAGAACAACTACATCGGCATCAGCGAGGAGCCGAACACCATGTTCGCCAAGGTGCTGTCGATTTCCGACACCCTGATGTGGCGCTGGTACACGCTGCTGAGCTTCAAGTCGCTGGCGGAGATCGCCGCCCTCAAGGCCGAAATCGACGGCGGGCGCAATCCGAAGGATGCCAAGGTGGCTCTGGCCAAGGAGATCACCGCCCGCTTCCACAGCGCCGCGGCGGCCGAGGCCGCCGAGCAGGACTTCATCAACCGCAGCAAGGGCGGCGTTCCCGACGAGATCCCGGAAGTCGCGCTGGCCGGCGCCCCGCTGGGCATCGCCCAGCTGCTCAAGCAGGCCGGCCTCGCTCCTTCGACCTCCGAGGGCAACCGCCTGATCGACGGCGGCGGCGTCCGCGTCGACTCGACGGTGATCAGCGACAAGGCGCTCAAGCTGCCGCAGGGCACCTACGTCGTCCAGGTCGGCAAGCGCAAATTCGCCAAAGTCACCCTGACCTGACCCACCGGACAGGGGCCGGCGCAGCCCGGCCCCTATTGGTGAAACACCGCGGAACCGGCTTCGCCGGGCCGCTGGTGTTGCCCCCGGTAGGGGGTGGGAGGGCTACACGAAGTGAGCCCGACCTGGGGGCGAGCAACTACCAACTACC
>NZ_JBFUCI010000351.1:0-11440 GCF_056405335.1 Variovorax sp. P1_H12_2 | reverse complement strand
CCCCCCTTGAGGGGGCTGAGGTCCGCGGCTCCAAGCCTGCCTGCGCAGGCTTGGACGGACCCGAAGAGCCGCTGTCTCTGGCAGCGACTCGGGGCGCCGCAGGCGCGTCGGGGGGTGTTTCATCCTAGTCATCGACGACCACCGTGTGCGGCACGCGTCCAACGGCGATGGTCTTGATCGGCTTCGCGGTGGCGGCATCGATCACCGTCATGTCATCCGACAAGCCGTTGACCACGAACAGACGAGAACCATCTCGATTGATCGCCACGCCCCAGGCCCGCTTGCCCACCAGGGCCAGGGCCGTCGTGGCGCGCGACGCCACGTCGACGAAGGCCACCTGGTTGGCACGGCCCAGCCCGACGTACATCGTCCTGCCATCGCGCGACAAGGTGATGCCGACCGGCGTGATGTCGTCCGGACGCAGGCCCTTGACCGCGAAGGGAATGGTGGCCAGCACCTTCAGCTCGCCCGTCGAGATCACGCTGACGCTGCTGCCCAGTTCGTTGGTCACCCACAGCTCGCTGCCGTCGGCCGAAAAGGCGAACCGACGCGGGCGCGGGCCGACCGGGATGTTGCGGATCACCTTGAGCGAGCCCGCGTCGATCACATGCACCATGTTCGCGATCTCCGAGCTCACGTACACGCGCTTGCCGTCAGGCGACACCTTCACACCTTCGGGTTCCTTGCCGACGGGCACGCCCTTGACCAGCTTCTTCGCCGTCAGGTCGAACACGTTGAGCGTGCCGTCGTCCTCGGCCGACACATAGGCGGTCCGGCCGTCCGCCGAGAGGTCGAATACCTCCGGATCGTCGCCGAGCGGCGCGCTCGCGACCGACTTGCGCGTCGCCAGGTCGATGATGTCGGCCCGGCCCGAGTCGCTGCACGCCACCATCAATTGGGTGTTGCCGTTCAGTCTTTGCATGTGGCGCGGACGCTTGCAGGTCGGGATGACGCCGACGACGGCCAGCGTCTTCAGGTCCACCATGGTGATCGCGTGGTCCTTCTCACTGGAGACGAAGGCGAGCTGGCTGTCTCTGGCGGCCGCAGGCAGCGCCGCGAGTGCAGCGGCCAAAGCGACCAAAGCGACCAAGGGGGCCGACTGGAGGGGGGTGTACCAGGTCATGCGGTGGTGCCTCGCGGGTTGTCGCTCACATTGCTGTCGTTGCAGGAGAACGCGTGGCGCTCAGGAAGGCCGCCTCCAGCGTCGCGCCGCCCAGCGTGGCCCTCACTTCGGCGGGGGTGCCGTCGGCGAGCAGGCGCCCGCGGTGCAGCACCAGCACACGGTCGGCATGCTCCGCTTCCGACACCAGGTGCGTGGCCCACAGCACGGTCACACCGCGCTGGCGCACCTCGTCCTGCAGGCCATGGACCAGGTCGTGGCGCGATCGGGGATCGAGTCCGACCGTGGCCTCATCCATCAGCAGCAGGTCGGGCCGGTGCAGCAGCGCGCGTACCAACTCGACCTTGCGCCGGTTGCCGCCGGAGAGCTCGCGCACGCTGCGCTGCATGTCCGCCGTGAGTCCGAGGCGCGCAGCCTCGAAGGCAATCCGCTCGCGAGACACATGCCATGGCAGGCCTTGCAGGTCGGCATGGAATTGCAGGTTGCGCGCGATGCTCAGATCGAGGTCCAGCGACTGCTGCTGAAACACCACGCCGATGTGCGCGAGCGCACGGCGCGCATCGTTGCGCATCGACAGGCCGGCCACCTCGATGTCGCCCTCATCGGCCGCGAACAAGCCGGTCAGCACCTGGAACAGCGTGGACTTACCCGCCCCGTTCGGCCCCAGCAGCACGACGAAGGCGCCGCGCGCGATCGAAAGGCTCAGCGCATCCAGCGCGACGCATGCACCGTAGCGCTGCGTGAGGCCGCGGATCTTCAGCATGGGAGGGCGCCCGCCGCGCTGCAGGCGAGCGAGTTCTCGTCGCTGCGGAACATCAGGCCTGCACCTCGCCCTGCACCCGGCACGAAGCGCAACGTGTGCATGGACACGCCATCGGCGCGCGCCCTGACGGCGGCGTCCAGCATGTCGTCGACGCGCCCTCGGTGCGCACTCTTCGGGCATACCGGGTCGGTCGCGGCCGCGTCGCCCGTGACCAGAAAGGCCTGGCAACGGCAGCCACCGAAGTCACGATGCCGTTCGTCGCAATCGCTGCAGGTCGGGTCCATCCAGCCCTGGCCRCGGTAGCGGTTGAAGGCCTCGCTTCCGTGCCAGGCCTCGCGCACGGACATCTCTTGCAGATTCGGCAGCRCCAGATCCGGCAGCATGCGGGCGCTGTGGCAGGGCATGGCGATGCCATCCGGCGCGACCACCATGAACACCGAACCCCAGCCGGCCATGCACGGCTTGGGCTTGGCATCCGCATAGTCGGGGGAGACCCAGAGGATCTTCATCCGGCCCGCCAGCCTCGCGCGGTGCATGTCAACGATGGCCTCCGCATCGCGCAGTTCAGCCGGCGTCGGCATCAAGGCGGCGCGGTTGAGCCAGGCCCAGCCGTAGTACTGCGTGTTGGCCAACTCCAGAAATTCCGCGCCCATGCGCTCGGCCATCCCGATGATGCGCTCGACATGCTGCAGGTTGAAGCGGTGCATCACGCAGTTCAGCACCATCGGATAGCCCTCGGCCTTGATGATCCCGGCAACCTTCGATTTCAGGTCGAAGGTCTTCGTGGAGCTGAGAAAGTCGTTGAGTTCGCGCGTCGAGTCCTGGAAAGAGAGCTGGATGTGATCGAGGCCGGCCGTCTTCAGCGCGCTGGCGCGCGCACGGGTGAGCCCGACGCCGGACGTGATGAGGTTGGTGTAGAAGCCCAGGCCGTGCGCGTGCGCGACGAGTTCCTCGAGGTCGTCCCGCAGCAGCGGCTCGCCGCCCGAGAAGCCGAGCTGCACGGCGCCGAGCGCGCGTGCTTCGGTCAGCACGCGCTGCCAGCTTGCGGTGTCGAGCTCGTCCTGGTGACGCGCATAGTCGACCGGATTCGAGCAGAACGCGCAGTGCAGAGGGCAGCGATAGGTCAGCTCCGCGAGCAGCCACAGCGGTGGCCCTGCCGCGCCGTGGCCGGTCATGATGGCGCCTCTTGCAGCCAGCCGCGTTGCAGTGCCTGGCTCAGGAAGACCATCACGTCGTCGTGCAGAGGGGATTGCGCGAAGGCGATTTCCAGGTCGGTGACGATCTCGTCCACCGTGCGCCGACCGTCGCAGCGTTGCAGAATCTCGGCGGCCGGGGGGTTGAGGCGCACCATGCCCTCGGGGTAGAGCAGGATCCAGCTGTCCTGGGCCGGCTCGAACTGCATCCGGTACAGGCTCGACAGGCGGGGCTGGGCGTCGGGCGTGATCATGGTCGTTGTGCCGCTGGCAGGTCGTCCGGAAAGCCGCGTTCAATCGCATCGAGCATCGACCACAGGATGTCGAGCTTGAAGTGCAGGATGGCCAGTGCGCGTTCCTGACGCGCGCGTGTGGTGCACCAGCGCCTTGCAACGTCGAGTCCGTGTTCGACGTCGCGCGTGGCGAGCGGGATGCGGCTGCGAAAGTAGGCCAGGCCCTCGACGTCGATCCACGGGTACAGCGCAGGCCAGCCGGCGAGCCGGTCGGCATGGATCTTCGGTGCGAACATCTCGGTCAGTGACGAGATGGCCGCTTCCTCCCAGGGGCGCTGGCGCGCGAAGTTGACATAGGCGTCGACGGCAAAGCGCACGGCGGGCTGCACGTGGCGATGCGCCCAGAGGTCGGCCGGATCCAGGCCCACGGCCTCTGCGAGGCGGACCCAGGCCTCGATGCCACCTGCGTCGTCTCCCGCGTAGTCGCCACGCCCGTCGTGATCGAGCATGCGCAGGATCCAGCGTCGGCGTTCGGCGCGGTCGTCGCAGTTGGACATCACCGCCGCGTCCTTGCGGGGGATGTTGACCTGGTAGTAGAACCGGTTGGCCACCCAGGCGCGCACCTGGAAGGGCTGCAGTTCGCCGCGATTGAGCCGCCGGTTGAAACGATGGTGGATGTGGTAACGCGACTCGCAGGCGCGCAGGCGGGCCTCGAACTCGTCGAAGGCCCACAGGCGCTGCAGTTCGTCGCGCGCCGCTTCGCGCGGATTCAGACAAGTTGCCGTCATAGCGTGATCTCCATGCCGTCGTAGGCCACCTCGATGCCGTGGCTGTCGAGCAGGCGGCGCTGCTCGCTGGCCTCGTCCAGGATCGGGTTGCTGTTGTTGATGTGGATCAGAACCTTGCGCCGCGCGGCCGTGGCCAGCATCACGTCGACCATGCCCAGGCGTGCGTCGCTGCCCATCTGCGGCAGGTGGCCCATCTCGCTGGCCGTCTTGCGGCTGAGGCCGGCGTTCAGCATTTCGTCCTCGACCCAGAAGGTGCCGTCGACGAGCAGGCAGTCGGCGCCGTGCATCCACTGCAGTTCGTGCGCGCCAACCTCCGCCAGGCCCGGCGCGTAGAACAGGCACTTGCCGTCTGCGAGGTCTTCGATCAGGAGCGCGATGTTGTCACCGACCGTCTGCTCGCGGCGGTGGGGCGAATAGGGTGGCGCCTTGCCCGGAATGGCCACCGCCGTGAAGCGAAGCGAAGGAAACCGTTCGACGGTGAAGGCAGCGCTGGTCCTGGTGCCGGCCACCGCAAGCATGTGCCAGCGTGTGCCGCAATAGTGTTCGAGCACGCTGAGCACCGGGAAGACGGTGGTCAGGTCCTCGAACACGCAGGGCGTCGCATAGATGTCGATGCACGGGCCTTCGCGCATGCCGAGCAGGCCGGTGACGTGGTCGATCTGCGCATCCATCAACACGACGGCCTTGATCGGCGTGTCGCGCACGCCGTGGCGTGGATGCAGTTTTGCATGGCTGCGCAATTGCTGGCCGATGTCGGGCGAGGCATTGAGAAGCACCCACGATTCGCCGTCGCTCGACACGGCGATGGAGCTCTGCGTGCGCGCCTGCGAGGGGAATGCGCCCAGGCGCTGGCCGGCGCACTGCCGGCAGTTGCAATTCCATTGCGGAAATCCGCCACCGGCGCCGGATCCGAGCACGAGTATTTGCATGATGAGGAGGGAAGATTCGGGCCGGCGGCAGGGCGACGGGAGGCCGCCCGCCACCGGCTTGCGAGGGGTCAGCGGTGCGAGATGTACATCGTGATCTCGAAGCCGAAGCGCATGTCTTCAAACGCGGGTTGCGACCATTTCATGGAGTCTCCTTCAGAGCAGAACAGGCCCAGGCGGAATTGCCTTTGGGGCCTGTGCTGTTTCGCAAATCGCATGCCTGCGGCGGCAGGGTGCCGCATGGGCGAAAAGACTCGGGATTGCCCCTATTTCGAAGACGTCAGAGGGCGGGAATGGGACGTCGGAAGGGCCCTGGGGGCCGATGCCCGGGGGGGAGTGTTCCAGGGTGGTACAGCGCCGTGCGACGGCGGTACAGGGTAGTCCCTTAGGACCGTCGGGCGCTGGCGCGCTTCACTTGGCCCAGCGAAGCTTCCGATAGATCGTGTTGCGGCTGATGCCCAGCTGCTTGGAGGCGACCGAGATGTTCCCGTTGGCGGCGGCAACGGCGTTGCGGATCAGCTCGACTTCCGACTCGCCGAGCGTACGGGGCGCAGCGGCCTCGTTCATCGCCGGGGACGGTGCGGGCGTGACGGTAGGCGGCGCCGCGCGCTCGTCGGGCACGGGCGCGAAACGGACAGGGGCAGCGTCGAGCGCGGGCGGCGCGACCGGCATCGCCACGAACGCCACGGGCTCCGGTCGCTGGCGTGTGCATCGCACATCCTCGAGGAAGTCATCCGACAGATGGTGCTCCGCGATCTCTCGTTCGCCCGCGGCCATGACCGACGCCGTGCGCAGGACGTTCGCAAGCTGGCGCACGTTGCCCGGCCAGGGGTAGCCCTGGAACAGCGACATCACCGCCGCGCTGATGTCCGGTGTGCCATGCGGGCACTCGGCCAGCAGGATCCGGCGCGCCACCACATCCAGGTCGTTGCGCTCACGCAGTGCGGGAAGCTTCACCACCAGGCCGTTCAGGCGGTAGTACAGGTCTTCGCGGAACGAGCCGGCCTCGATCATCTCGCGCAGCTTGCGGTGGGTCGCACCGATCACCGCGATGTCCACCGGAATCGACTTGAGACTGCCCAGTGGCGTCACGTTGCGCTCCTGCAGCACCCGCAGCAGACGGGCCTGCAGGGCCAGCGGCATGTCACCGATCTCGTCGAGGAACAACGTGCCGCCGTTGGCCTGCACGATGCGCCCGACCGATCCCCTGCGGCGAGCGCCCGTGAAGGCGCCGTCTTCATAGCCGAACAGCTCGGCCTCGATCAGCGACTCCGGAATCGATGCACAGTTGACGGCCACGAAGGGCTGCTTGGCGCGGTTCGAATCCTGGTGGACCGCGCGCGCCAGCAATTCCTTGCCCGTGCCCGTCTCACCGAGGATCAGCAGCGGAATGTCGCGGTTGATGACGCGTTGCACCTTCCGGACCAGCGCACCGATCTGCGGGTCGCCCGTGTTCAGGTAGTGCAGGCCCGAGAACAGCGTGCCGTCGGCGGAATGCGCCGTGTCGCCGGCCAGCGAGCCCGAGCGCTTGCYGCTCTCGGCCCCGGCCGCCCTGCGCTCGACGGCCACATCGGTGGCTGCCGGCGACAACGTCGGCTCCATGACCACAGACCGCTGTGGCCCGTTGAACCGCGCGTTGACATGAAACTGCCGCCCGCCGGCCATAGTCGTCGGACAACCACTGGTTCTCGATCATGCGCGCTGACATGCGGACCAGGCCCATCGTGTGCTGATGGTAGGAGCGCTGGTCGCCGGTGACGTCGAGGACGCCGAGCATGTTGCCACGCGGGTCGAAGATGGGCGCCGCCGAGCAGGTGAGAAAGTGGTTGGCGTGGATGAAATGCTCGCCGCCGTGGACCACGGTGGGCGCCTCCTCGAACAACGCGGTGCCGATCGCGTTGGTGCCCTTGGAGTGCTCTGCCCAGTTCACGCCCGGCGTCAGCGCGACCTTGTCGGCGCGCTGCAGGAACTTGTCGTCGCCGACGGAATGAAGGATGGTGCCCGTCATGTCGGCCAGCACGATCATGCTCTCGGTGTTCACGATCTGCTCGAAGAGCATTTCCATCACGGGTGCGGCGTGGGTGAACAGGCGCTGGTTTCGTTCGCGCGCCACGGTGAGATCGCTGCGCATCAGGGGCTCGAAGTCGGGCCTTTCCATGCGGGTCAGACCCAGGGCTGCGCAGCGTTGATGCCACTGCTCGATCAGCTCCGTTCGCGCCGGCTGCGGTGGGACGGGCAGCACTGCAGGCGTGGTCCAGGTCTTGGCGGTCGTGGCCAGCGCACGGTGGTTGTCAACCATTTGTCTGTCTCCTCTGCTTCTAGGCGAGCAGGTTCTCTCGTTCGAAAAACATCGTGGGATCGGCCAATGTGTTCCGTTTTGATACATCGGAAGCCGACCCTCGCTGTCACACGTCGGCTGCCAGACGACAAGGATGCCACATGACGGAGCTTTCCACGCAATTTGTGTACCCGCTTGCAACAACTCCGAGTGGCACGGCGTTTGCGGATCTGGTCATGTTTCTACTTATGCACGAACGGAGACTGACATGACGAGTTTCGATCCGAGCGCCGGGTGGCGGCTGGGCAGCCTGATTCGCAGGAAGGCAACGTGGGGTTGGGCGGGCCGAAAGGCCGGCGTGCTGCTCGGTGCAGCCATCTGCATGGCCGGCGCCACCGTGGCGTGGTCGCATGGCGACGTGACGCCACAGGCCGTGGACACCAGCGGACTGCCCGGACTGGGCAAGGAATGGCGCCCCGAGAACCCCTATCGCGGCAACGCGCCGGCCATCAAGATCGGCACCTCCGCCTACAACCAGAACTGCGCGCGCTGCCATGGCATCGAGGCGATCTCCGGTGGCATCGCGCCCGATCTGCGCAAGATCGACAACGACTGTGCGGCGCTGAAGGACGCCGCCAAGAAGGCCGCGTGCATCAAGGAGATGGACGACTACTTCCTGACCACCGTACGCCACGGCCGCACGCGCAACGGTGCGGTCTACATGCCCCCATTCGAAGGCGTGATGAGCCAGGAGGCCATCTGGTCGATCAAGGCCTACCTCGAGACCCGTCGCGACAAGCCGATGTAGGGGCCGACCATGCACGCCTCTCCACCGTCGCGCCGCGACTGCCTGCGCTGGCTCGGCGCAGCCGGCCTTGCGGGTGCGCCGCTCATCGCGCGCGCCTTGCCGCTGGAGCGCATTCGCGCGCGCGGGACGCTCATCGTCGCGATCTACAAGGACATGCCGCCATTCCATGACGACGGCATGGGCATCGACGTCGATCTGGCGCAGGCGCTGGCGGACACGCTCGGCGTCAAGCTGTCGATGCTGCCGTTCCACGCCGATGAAAACATGGGCGACGACCTGCGCAACATGGTGTGGCGCGGGCACTACCTGGGTTTCGGCCCGGCCGACGTGCTGATGCACGTGCCGGTCGACAAGCCTCTGATCGACGAGACGCCACAGGCCACCATCTTCGCGCCGTACTGTCGCGAGCGCGTCGTTCTGGCACGGCAGCTCGACCGCCTGCCGCGGCTCGATCGATTCTCGGACCTGGGCGATGCGAAGGTGGCTGTGCCCGGCCAAACGCTGGCCGGCTGGTTGATGATCGGCGCCGAAGGCGGAGCCTATCGCAACCAGCTCAGCACGCAATGGAAGGACGGGACCGCGGCCGCGCATGCCCTCCAGCGCGGCGAGGTGGCCGCTGCCGCGGGTCTTGCGTCGGAGCTGGAGTCGGTGCTGCGCGGCGACGCGCGGTTTGCGATCGCGCCCCTGCCCTCGCCGCGCGCCCCACGCAACGGCTGGGCGGTGGGCATGGCGGTGAAGAAGGACGCGACCGACCTGGCGCAGGCACTGCAAGCCGGCATCAACGACCTCGCCAGCAGCGGGCGACTGCGCAGCATGTTCGAACGCGCCAACGTCGCCTGGCTGGCGCCGTGAAAGAAACAGTGCGCGGGTCCGGCTACGGCCGGCCCTGTGCTTCCAGCGCCTGCCATTCGGCGTCGTCGTAGAGCCGCGAGCGCGTCAGAAAGCGCAGCCCGGTCGGACGTTCCAGCGAGAACATGCCGCCGTTGCCTGGCACCGCATCGATGATCAGGTGCGTGTGCTCCCAGTATTCGAACTGGGATCGACTCATGTAGAAGGGCGTGCCCGCAATCTCGCCGAGGCAGATGTCGGCATCGCCCGTGATGAACTCGCCCAGGGTGAAGCACATCGGCGCGCTGCCATCGCAGCAGCCCCCCGACTGGTGGAACATCAACGGACCATGCTGCGCGCGCAGACGCTCGATGAGCGCCTGCGCGGCCGGCGTCGCGGACACGCGACCCACCGGCGCGATGGCCGGCGCGTGAGGGTGCGTGCCGGGCGACATGGGTCGCTCTCTCAGAAGAAGCCCAGCTTGTTCGGGCTGTAGCTCACCAGCAGGTTCTTGGTCTGCTGGTAGTGGTCGAGCATCATCTTGTGGTTCTCGCGGCCGATGCCCGACTGCTTGTAGCCGCCGAAGGCCGCATGGGCCGGGTACTGGTGATAGCAGTTGGTCCACACACGGCCGGCCTGGATGCCGCGGCCCATGCGGAAGGCGCGTGCGCCGTCGCGGCTCCACACGCCAGCGCCCAGGCCGTACAACGTGTCGTTCGCGATCTCGAGGGCCTCCTCCTCGGTCTTGAATGTCGTCACCGACACCACCGGCCCGAAGATCTCTTCCTGGAAGATGCGCATCTTGTTGTGGCCCTTGAACACAGTCGGCTTGATGTAGTAGCCCGCCGCCAGCTCGCCGTTCTTCAGGTTGCGCTCGCCCCCGGTCAGGCACTGGGCGCCCTCCTGCTTGCCGAGGTCGATGTACGAGAGGATTTTTTCCATCTGCTCCTGCGAGGCCTGCGCACCCAGCATGGTGGCGGTGTCCAGCGGGTGGCCCTGCGTGATCGCCTCGACGCGCTGGATCGCGCGTTCCATGAATCGGTCGTAGATGGATTCCTGGATCAGCGCGCGGCTCGGGCAGGTACACACTTCGCCCTGGTTCAGCGCGAACATCGCGAAGCCTTCCAGGGCCTTGTCGAAGAAGGCGTCATCGGCCGCAAGCACGTCCTCGAAGAAGATGTTGGGCGACTTGCCGCCGAGCTCCAGCGTGACCGGGATCAGGTTCTGGCTCGCGTACTGCGAGATCAGCCGGCCCGTGGTCGTCTCACCGGTGAAGGCGATCTTGGCGATGCGCGGGCTCGACGCGAGCGGCTTGCCGGCCTCCAGGCCGAAGCCGTTGACCACGTTGAGCACGCCCGCGGGCAGCAGGTCGCCGATGATCTCCATCAGCACCAGGATCGAAGCGGGCGTCTGTTCGGCCGGCTTCAGCACGATGCAGTTGCCCGCAGCCAGCGCCGGCGCCAGTTTCCACACCGCCATCAGGATCGGAAAGTTCCACGGAATGATCTGTCCCACCACGCCGAGCGGCTCATGGAAATGGTACGCATAGGTCTCGTGGTCGATCTCGCTGATGCCGCCTTCCTGTGCCCGCACGCACGATGCGAAATAGCGAAAGTGATCGATGGCCAATGGCATGTCGGCGGCCATCGTTTCGCGCAGCGGTTTGCCATTGTCGAGCGTCTCGGCCACGGCCAGCGTCCGGAGGTTCTGCTCCATGCGGTCGGCGATCTTCAGCAGGATGTTGGCGCGGTCGGTCGGCGACGTGCGGCCCCAGGCGGCCTTGGCCTTGTGCGCGGCATCGAGCGCCGCCTCGATGTCCTTCGCGTTCGAGCGCGGGATGCTTGTGAAGGGCTGACCGGTCACCGGCGTCAGGTTGTCGAAGTACTGCCCGTCGATCGGCGCGACCCACTGGCCGCCGATGTAGTTGCCGTACTGCTTCTTGAAGGGGTTCGCAATGCCGAGGTTGCGCATTTCTGCCATGTCCATGAAATCATCTCCGTTGAAGTTGAGGAAGGAACGCATGGACTGTCCCGCAATCGGCGGGCCAGCACGTGCCAGGCGATCCAAGTCGTTGTCAGGAAATGCCTTTTGGATTGGAGTGCTCCACATCGGCGTGACCGCGTTGTGCCTGGTCCTGTGCCGAAGCGGAGCAGGTGTTGCAGATTGAGCCAGTGCCGGGCTCGCGAGCCTGGGCATCGATCTTGCGCGTTCGTCCGACTCCAATGCCCGAAGGAAGAGAGATGAAGCAGTGATGACGAACACATCGAAGACCATCGAATCGGTCTTGATCGAAACCCGCGTGTTTTCCCCCGACGCCCGCGCCACCCAGGGCGCGCGCATCGCCAGCATGGCGGCGTACGACGCGCTCTGCAAGGAAGCCGCGGACGACTTCGACGGCTTCTGGGCCCGCCAGGCGCAAGCCAACGTGGTGTGGACCCAGCCCTTCACGCGCACGCTCGACGAATCGAATGCGCCTTTCTACAAGTGGTTCGAGGACGGCGAG
>NZ_JBFUCI010000350.1:0-6944 GCF_056405335.1 Variovorax sp. P1_H12_2 | reverse complement strand
GGTTGCCGGTGGTGGTGTAGATGATGGCGGCCTTCTTCTCGAAGAAGTCCTTCGGCGTCGTGCCCCACTCGACCACGCCCGGCGGGTGGATGCCGGCCTTGCCGAGGTCGACCCAGTACTGCAGCGCCTCGATCACCTTCGGATCGTCGAGCTTGACCTGGGTGCCGGCCTCGTTGGCGAGGATCGTGTCGTTCGGCGTGGTCAGGGTCTGGAACAGCCAGTAGGGGAAGCCGCTCGAGGGAATCTGCACGCCCCACTGCGTGACCTTGCCGCTGGCGTCCTTCTTCGTGAGCTTGGTGGCCGCCTCCTTGAGTTCGGCCCAGGTCGTCGGCGGCTTGTTCGGGTCGAGGCCGGCTTCCTTGAACAGTTCCTTGTTCCAGTACATGACCACCGTCGAGCGCTGGAACGGGATGCCCCAGGTCTTGCCGCCGGCCTGGCTGTTCATCATGAACGCCTTGTAGAAACCGGCGAGCCAGGCCTTGTCTTCGGGGGTTTTCACGAAATCGTCGAAGGGAACGATCGCATCCTCGTCGATCAGCGTGAACATGTCGGTCGACAACAGCACCGAGGTCACCGGCGGCGTGCCCGACTTGTGCGCGGTCAGCGCCTTGACGATGGTCTCCTGGTAGGTGCCGGCATAGATCGGCGACACCTTCACGCCCGGGTTCTCCTTCATGAAGCCGGCCGCGAAGCCGTCGATCGTCTTCGCGATCGGGCCGCCCACGGCCACCGGGTAGTAGAACTGGAGCTCCACCGGCGCCTGCGCGTGAACGCTCGCGGTGCCGGCGAGCAGGGCGCCGGCGGCCATCAGGGGCAGGGCCAGGGTCTGGATGAAGGTCTTCCGTTGCATGGTGGTTTTTTCCTTTGGATGAAAGCTCAATCGATTCGCTTGCCGCCGGCATCGAAGCCATGCGCGTCCTGTGGCGCCCAGCGCAGGCCGACCCGGTCGCCCGGCTCCGCCCGGTGCTGTCCGGCGGTGCGCACCAGCAGCACCTGGCTTCCCACCGCGCAGCGCAGCACCAGGTCGGCGCCGAGGTACTCCACGCTCTGCACCGTGGCCGGGATGCCTGCGGCATCGAGCGCGATGGCCTCGGGCCGGATGCCGAGCGTGGCGGCCTGCAGGCCGGCGGCGACGTCGCTGCCGGCGATGCGGCCGGCCTCCAGCGCCACCAGGTTCATCGGCGGCGTGCCGATGAAGCGGGCCGCGAAGGTGGTGGCCGGCCGCGCATAGAGCTCGCGCGGCATGCCCGATTGTTCGACTCGGCCCCGGTTCAGGAGCACCACCTGGTCGGCCATGCTCATCGCCTCGGTCTGGTCGTGCGTGACGTAGACCACCGTGAGGCCGAGCTGGCGCTGCAGGTCACGCAGTTCGCGGCGCATGTCCTGGCGCAGCTGGGCGTCGAGGTTGGACAGCGGCTCGTCCATCAGGCAGACCTTGGCCTGCGCCACCAGCGCGCGGCCCAGGGCCACCCGCTGCTGCTGGCCGCCCGAGAGCTGCGAGGGCCTGCGCTCCAGCAGCGCCTCGAGGCCCAGCAGCGCCGCGGCGTCGCGCAGCCGGCGCGCGCTCTCCGCCGCCGGCGTCTTGCGCACCGAGAGGCCGAAACTGATGTTGTCGGCCACGCTCAGGTGCGGAAACAGCGCATAGTTCTGGAACACCATCGCGATGCCGCGCCGGGACGGCGGCAGCGCGGTGACATCGCGGCCGTCGATCAGCACCTGGCCGGCGGTCGCGGTCTCGAGCCCGGCGACGATGCGCAGCGTGGTCGACTTGCCGCAGCCCGAAGGGCCCAGGAGCACGCAGAACGAACCCGGCTCGATCTGCAGGTCCACCGCGTGCAGGGCCGTGCTTTCGCCCCACGACTTGGCGATCCGTCTCAACTCGATGGATGACATCGAATCAGGCCGCCGCAGGGCCGCCCCAAGGCGGGCTGACCCCCTCGGGGGGAAGCGAATACGCGAAGTGACAGAGCATGGGGGCGCAGTATATGGACGGCTTGTGACACCCCGTTGCAATCGAGGCTCAGTGTTTTCCTGATCGGGCCTTGGCTAGAAACTTCTATAAAGTGAACAATGCCTGTTCAGGCTCGCATACATCAAGGAAATCTTCATGAGCAAAAAAGTCGCATACGTCACCGGGGGCATGGGGGGCATCGGAACAGCCATCTGCCAGCGCCTGGCCAAGGACGGGTTCACCGTCATCGCCGGCTGCGGCCCCACCCGCGACCACGCCAAATGGCTGGCCGAGCAGAAGGCCGAGGGCTACGAGTTCCATGCCTCGGTCGGCAATGTCGGTGACTGGCAGTCCACCGTCGAGGCCTTCACCAAGGCCAAGGCGGAGCACGGCAGCATCGATGTGCTGGTCAACAATGCGGGCATCACGCGTGACCGCATGTTCCTCAAGATGACGCCGGAGGACTGGAGTTCGGTGATCGAGACCAACCTCAACAGCATGTTCAACGTGACCAAGCAGGTCGTGGGCGACATGGTGGACAAGGGCTGGGGCCGGATCATCAACATCAGCTCGGTCAACGGCGCCAAGGGCCAGGCCGGCCAGACCAACTACTCGGCCGCCAAGGCCGGGATGCACGGCTTCACGATGGCGCTGGCGCAGGAGCTCGCCGCCAAGGGCGTGACGGTCAACACCGTGAGTCCGGGCTACATCGGCACCGACATGGTCAAGGCGATTCGCCAGGAAGTGCTCGACAAGATCGTCTCCACCATCCCGGTCAAGCGGCTGGGCGAGCCGAGCGAGATCGCATCGATCATCGCCTGGCTGGCGACCGACGAAGGCGGCTACTCCACCGGGGCCGATTTTTCGGTCAATGGTGGGCTTCACATGCACTGAGGCGCCCACCTGGAAAAGCCCCCGAGAAAACCCGCTACGGCGGGTTTTTTTTGTTTGCGCGGCGCCTTCGACGGCGTCTGTCTCCCAATCCAACACATCACACCCAGGAGATCCCCGCATGACACCCACAGCGATGCCGGCCGCACCGGCCAAGAAGCTGCCGATCTACCGCTCCCTCTACGCGCAGGTGATCACGGCCGTGGTCGTCGGCGTGCTGCTGGGGCATTTCTATCCGTCCGTCGGCGAAACCATGAAGCCGCTCGGCGACGCCTTCATCAAGCTGATCAAGATGATGATCGCGCCGATCATCTTCTGCACCGTGGTGGTCGGCATCGCGGGCATGGAGGACATGAAGAAGGTCGGCAAGACCGGTGGGCTGGCGCTGCTCTATTTCGAGGTGGTCAGCAGCGTCGCGCTGGTGGTCGGCCTGGTGCTGGTCAACCTGCTCAAGCCCGGTGTCGGCATGAATATCGATCCGGCGTCGCTCGACACCCGGGCGCTGGCAGCCTACACCGGCCCGGGCAAGATGCAGGGCACGGTCGATTTCCTCATGAACGTGATCCCCAACACGGTGGTCGACGCCTTCGCCAAGGGCGAGATCCTGCAGGTGCTGCTGATCGCGGTGCTTTTCGGCTTCGCGCTGCATCGCTTCGGCGGCCGCGGCACGCTGGTGTTCGACGTCATCGAGAAGGGCTCGCACGTGCTCTTCGTGATCATCAACTACATCATGAAGCTGGCGCCGATCGGCGCCTTCGGCGCGATGGCCTTCACGATCGGCAAGTACGGCATCGGCTCGCTGTTCGAGCTCGGCAAGCTGATGGCAACCTTCTACCTGACCTGCCTGCTGTTCATCTTCGTGGTGCTGGGGGGGATCGCGCGCTTCCACGGATTCAGCATCTGGAAGTTCATCAAGTACATCAAGGAAGAGCTGCTGATCGTGCTGGGCACCTCGTCCTCCGAATCGGTGCTGCCGCGGATGATGGAGAAGATGGAGAACCTCGGCGCCAAGAAGACCTGCGTCGGCCTGGTGATCCCGACCGGCTATTCCTTCAACCTGGACGGAACCTCGATCTATCTGACGATGGCGGCAGTTTTCATCGCCCAGGCCACCAACACCCCGATGACGCTGATGCAGGAGATCACGCTGCTGGCGGTGCTGTTGCTGACATCGAAGGGGGCCGCCGGCGTCACCGGCAGCGGCTTCATCGTGCTGGCGGCCACGCTGTCGGCGGTGGGCCACGTGCCGGTGGCGGGGCTGGCGCTGATTCTCGGCATCGACCGCTTCATGTCCGAGGCCCGCGCGCTGACCAACCTGATCGGCAACGGCGTGGCCACCATCGTGGTCGCCAAATGGACCAACGAACTCGACGAGGCCCGGCTGCAGGCCGGGCTCAACAACGAGACCTGGGTCGAGGCCCAGGAGCCCGAGGAACTGATCAACGCCCGTACGGAAAAGATGGCCTCCTGAGCCTGGCTGCGGCATCGTTCTTGCAGAATGCAAGGCGATGCCGCACAGCGTTTCACTGATCAACACCATCGCGGCCGGCCTCGGCCTGGCGCTGGTGCTCGGCTTCCTGGCGACGCGGCTGCGGCTGCCGGCGCTGGTCGGCTACCTGCTGGCGGGCGTCATCATCGGGCCGTTCACGCCGGGCTTCGTCGCCGATGCGGGCATCGCCGCGCAGCTGGCGGAGATCGGCGTGATGCTGCTGATGTTCGGCGTCGGCCTTCATTTCTCGCTGGACGAGCTGCTGGCGGTGCGCAAGGTCGCGCTGCCCGGCGCCCTGGTCCAGATGGCGGTGGCGACGCTGTTCGGTGCCGCGCTCGCGACCTGGTGGGGATGGAGCCCGGGCGGTGCGCTGGTGTTCGGGCTGGCGCTGTCGGTGGCGAGCACGGTGGTGCTGCTGCGCGCGCTCGAAAGCCTGGGCATCCTCGAATCGTTCACCGGACGCATCGCGATCGGCTGGCTGGTCGTGGAAGACCTGGCGATGGTGCTGGTCCTGGTGCTGCTGCCGCCGCTGGCCGGGGCGCTGGGCGGGGCCGCCGCGGCCGCCGCCGGCCCGCCGGTCTGGCAGACGCTGGGCCTCACGCTGCTGCAGGTCGGCGGCTTCGTGCTCCTGATGCTGGTGGTCGGACGGCGGGTCTTCCCGTGGATCCTGTGGCAGGTGGCGAGCACCCACTCGCGCGAGCTGTTCACGCTCTGCGTGGTGGCCGCCGCGGTCAGCATCGCCTTCGCCTCGGCGGCGCTGTTCGGCGTCTCGTTCGCACTCGGCGCCTTCTTCGCCGGCGTGGTGATGCGGGAGTCGGAGTTCAGCCACCGCGCGGCGCAGGAATCGCTGCCGTTGCGCGACGCCTTCGCCGTGCTGTTCTTCGTCTCGGTCGGCATGTTGTTCGACCCGTCCGTGCTGATCGACCGGCCGCTGCAGGTGCTGGCCGTGGTGCTCGTGATCGTGGTCGGCAAGTCGGTCGCTGCCTGTGCGCTGGTGCTGCTGCTGCGCTACCCGCTGGGCACTGCGCTCACGGTCAGCGCGAGCCTGGCCCAGATCGGCGAGTTTTCGTTCATCCTCGCGGCGCTGGGTGGTTCGCTCGGCTTGTTGCCGCCCGAAGGGCAGAGCCTGCTGCTGGCCGGCGCGCTGATCTCCATCGCCACCAATCCGCTGTGGTTCAGCCTGATCGAGCCGTTGCAGCAATGGCTGCACGTGCATTCATCTGTCGCGCGCCGACTGGCGTCGAGGGACGACCCGCTGGCCGAGCTGCCGATGCACACCGAGGCCAGGTACCTGTCTCGGCAAGTGGTGCTGGTCGGCTACGGGCGGGTCGGCCGGCGCATCGCCGATGCGCTGGCGGCGCACGACATCCCCTTCGTCGTGGCGGAGCAGAACCGCGCGATCGTGGAGCAGCTGCGCGGCGAGGGCGTGGCCGCCGTGTGGGGCGACGCCGCCGATCCGTCGGTGCTGATCCAGGCCCACATCGCCCGCGCCCGCGTGCTGGTGATCGCCACCGCCGACGCCATGAACGTGCGGCAGATGATCGAGGCGGCCCGGACGCTGAACCCGGCGATCGAGACCGTGATCCGCAGCCACAACGAGGATGAAGCCCGCTTGCTCACCCAGCAGGATGCCGTCACGGTGTGCCTCGGCGAGCAGGAACTGGCGCAGGCGATGGCCCGCACGGTGCTGCTGCGGGCCACCGGCGCCTAGCCGAAGGGGGTCGGAGGGACCCCACGCTCCCTCCGTCGGCCCTCAGAGGTCCTCGATCACCAGCATGCGGTAGCGCTGCGCGATCGAGAACGGCACGGTGCGCACCTGATCCATCAGCCGGCTCGCGGCGGCCTCGTCCCGGGTCCTGACCAGCAGGGCGGTGTGCCCTTCGCGCGCCAGCTTGGTGTAGGCGCGGACCGTGGCGGCGTCGGTGCCGGCCGATGGAAAGGTGCTGTCCGTCTCGCGCACCGTGGGCGAGATCTGCTCGAGCACCACCTCGGGCGGAATCAGGTAGATCTCGTCGCCGCTGAAACCGTTGTCCAGCAGCCGGTGGCCCACGGCGCTGGCGTCCTTGGCGTCGGGAAACATCACGAAGCTGTGGCCCGTCGGATAGAAGGCGCCGCCGACCGAGGCGGTCATATGGGGGTCCAGGTTGAAATGCTTCATGGCTCCTCCGCGCAGTGGGTTGGAACCATGAGCTTAGGCCGTTGCGGAGATAAGAGTTGTAGGCAAATCTTGTTGGAATTTGTAAACAGCGCACTAATCCACAGTTGGCGAATGAAGGACTTGCCCATTTATTTACGATCGGTCACATTTGCAACAAATCGTGAAATTATGACTAGGTGTTGTAGACGGCCCTGAATAGGATCAATTCGTTCCATCCCGAAATCCTCCTAACCCCATGTCGCAATTGCGGAATATCGCGCTGACCGTGCAAGAACTCGAAGAGGGCGAGTTCTATTGGGTATTGCTGGAAGCTACCGACTACGTGATGGACGAAGTTCTTCCCTATCTTCCGATCGAGGCGGCGGTCGATCCGCATTCCACCTATGCGAATGCCCTGGTGGCCGGCGTGGCGGCAATCCGGAAGCTGTTTGGCAAGGAAGGCCCGTTTGCATGAG
>NZ_JBFUCI010000349.1:0-6968 GCF_056405335.1 Variovorax sp. P1_H12_2 | reverse complement strand
CCCGAATACAACCGCTCGGTTCCGGGCGTCCTCAAGAACGCACTCGACAACGCCTCGCGGCCCTACGGCCAGAGCGCCTGGGCCGGCAAGCCGGCGGGCGTGGTCGGCGTGTCGGTCGGCGCCGTCGGCACCGCCGTCGCGCAACAGCATCTGCGCGGCATCCTGGCCTACCTGGACGTGCCGACGCTCGGCCAGCCCGAAGTCTTCCTGCAGAACAAGGAGGGCCTGTTCGACGACAAGGGCCATATCGCCGAAGGCAGCAAGCAATTCCTGCAGGGCTGGGTCGACAGGTACGTAGCCTGGATCAAAACCCACACGGGGAAGTAAACGCCAAAAGGGGCGGGTCGCTCGGATGCGGACCGCCCCTTCCTTGATGCGGACGCGCAAGCGTCCGATCCGAATCAGGCCGCCAGGGTGGCCTGGTCCTGATTCGCCGCCTTACCGGTCGCCACGGCGATGTCGGCGCGCGCGGCGGCGAGCGCCGCAGCCTTGGCGGCATCGCCCATGCCGACGCCTTCGGCGCGCACGAAGCGCACGTCGGTGATGCCGAAGAAGCCGAAGACCACCTTCAGGTAGCTCTCCTGGTGCTCCATCGCCTGGCCGCCTTCGCTGGTCGAGTACATGCCGCCGCGGCTCGAAGCCACGATCACGGTCTTGCCGGTCGCGAGGCCGACGGGGCCCTTGTCGGTGTACTTGAAGGTGCGGCCGGTCTGCGCCAGGCGGTCGATCCAGGCCTTGAGCTGGGTCGGCACCGTGAAGTTGTAGAGCGGGGCGCCGACGACGATCACGTCGGCCGCCAGGAACTGGCTCACCAGGCGCTCGGAGACTTCGTTCTCGCGGCGCTGGGCTTCGGTGGGCTCGGCCTGGACGCCGACCTTGATGCCGAGCGCATCGGCGCTGAAATGGTTGGGGGTGTCCACCGCGAGGTCGAGGTAATCGACGGTCGTGTTCGGGTGGAGCTTGCGCCAGTCGGCCACCACTTCGGCCGTGAGTTGGCGGGAGACGGAATGGCCACCGAGGACGCTGGAATCGACGTGCAGGAGCTTCATGATCAATGCTTTCCTTGAAAGCGCCGGCACTGAAATCGGTCGGCGTTGGAAGTATTCTATTTTTGTGGCGATTGAATGATAAGTCTGTAAAAATGGCTTACTTCGTTCCAAAAATAGGACAGTCATCCCGTGCAAGACCTGAACGACATGGTGTTCTTCGCCGAGGTGGCCGAGCGCGGAGGCTTCGCGGCCGCCAGCCGGGCGCTCGGCATCCCCAAGTCCCGCCTGTCGCGGCGGGTGGCCGAGCTCGAAGCTCAGCTCGGTGTCCAGCTGATGCAGCGCAGCACCCGGCGGCTGTCCCTGACGCCGGCGGGCGAGATCTACCTCAAGCATTGCGCCGCGATGCGCGACGCGGCGCAGGCGGCTTCCGAGGCGGTCGCACAGGTCCAGACCGAGCCGAGCGGCACGGTGCGCCTGAGTTGTCCGGTCACGCTGGCGCAGAGCAGCGTCGGTCCGCTGCTGCCCGAGTTCCTTCGGCGCTATCCGCAGGTCCGGGTCGAGATGCGCGTGATGAACCGGCCGGTCGACCCGGTCGAGGAGGGGGTCGACCTGGCCTTGCGCGTGCGCCCGGCGATCGAGGACAGCGCGACGCTGGTGGCCAAGAATTTCGGCGTCAGCCGCGGCATCCTGGTGGCGAGCCCGGATCTGCTGCAGCGGCAGGGGCCGGTGGCGACGCCGGCGGACCTGGAAAAGCTCGACACCGTCGCGATGTCGACCGGCGATGGCCGCGCCAGCTGGCGGCTCGAGGGGCCCCACGGCAAGGTGCTCGTCCACACCCACACGCCGCGCTACGTGGCCGACGACCTGCTGACGCTCAAGTTCGCGGTGGTGCAGGGGACCGGCGCGTCGGTGCTGCCCGACTACATGTGCCGCCGGGAAATCAACGCCGGCAAGCTGCTCGAGGTGCTGCCGGGCTGGGGGCCGGCGCCCGGGATCTRCCACGCCGTGTTCCCCGCGCGGCGCGCCCTGGTGCCGGCGGTGCGCCGGCTGATCGATTTCCTGGTCGAAAACCTGGACGGCGCCGAACCGCACCACTTGATGGAATAGGACGCTTATGTCCAAAAGCTCATATTCAAACAAGTAGATATTCGTTTGTCATTTAAGCGATGGTTTGCAGAATGGCGGCCCATCCCAGCAAGAACCAACGAACATGGCCACCCTGCGACTCGGCGACACCGCCCCCAATTTCACCCAGGACTCCAGCGAAGGCGCGATCGACTTCCATCGGTGGGCCGGCGATTCGTGGGTGGTGCTGTTCTCCCATCCGGCCGACTTCACGCCGGTGTGCGCCACCGAACTGGGCAAGACCGCGGCGCTGTCGGGCGAATTCGCCAAGCGCGGCGTGAAACCGATCGCGATCAGCATCGATCCGGCGGACAAGCACAAGGAATGGATCGGCGACATCAACGAGACGCAGAACACCACCGTCGACTTCCCGATCCTGGCCGACGCCGACCGCACGGTGGCGGACCTGTACGACATGATCCACCCGAACGCGTCGACCACCGCGACCGTGCGCAGCGTCTTCATCATCGACCCGAAGAAGACGATCCGCACCACGCTGACCTACCCGGCGAGCACCGGCCGCAATTTCGACGAGATCCTGCGCGTGATCGATTCGCTGCAGCTGACCGACAGCCACAAGGTGGCCACGCCCGTGAACTGGAAGGACGGCGACGACGTCGTCATCATCCCGAGCCTGCAGGACCCGGCCGAACTGGCCGAGCGCTTCCCGAAGGGCTTCAAGGCGGTGCGCCCGTACCTGCGCCTGACGCCTCAGCCGAACAAATAAGCCTGCGTGACCAAGCCGACCATTGTCATCGTGCCGGGCTGGCGCGATTCCGGCCCCGGCCATTGGCAGAGCCTCTGGGCCGAGCGCATGCAGGGCGCCGTGCGCGTGGTCCAGGACGACTGGATCACGCCGAGCCGGGCCGCCTGGGTGGGCGCGCTCGAGAGGCTGGTGCTCGAGTGCCCGGGCCCGGTGGTGATCGTCGCCCACAGCCTCGGCTGCATCGCCACCACGCACCTGCCGGAGGCGGCCGCGGCGCGCATCGGCGGCGCGCTGCTGGTGGCGCCGGCCGACCCCGAGCGGCGCGCCGCGCTGACCGATTTCGCTCCCGTGCCTTTCGCCAAGCTGCCCTACCGCAGCATCCTCGTGGCGAGCAGCAACGACCCGTTCTGCCCGGTGCGGCTGGCGGGCGCCTATGCC
The DNA here is from genome assembly GCF_056405335.1 of Variovorax sp. P1_H12_2. Lineage (NCBI taxonomy): Bacteria > Pseudomonadati > Pseudomonadota > Betaproteobacteria > Burkholderiales > Comamonadaceae > Variovorax > Variovorax sp. P1_H12_2. The sequence continues at coordinate 3,710 of NZ_JBFUCI010000349.1, read as the reverse complement.
CGGGCCTGGGGCAGCGAATTCGTTCGGATGCAGAATGCCGGCCACATCAACATCGAATCCGGGCACGGCGACTGGCCTTTGGGCCTGGCGCTGCTCCAATCGCTGACGGACGAGCCGACCACGCTGATGGCCGCCCACCGAAAACTAGAACCTTTCGTGAACCTATGACTTCCAGATTCAAGACCCTCATCGGCACCCTGGTGCTCGCCGCCAGCGGCCTGGCTTGCGCGCAGTCGACGCTGCTCAACGCCTCCTACGACGTCGCGCGCGAGTTCTACAAGGACTACAACCCGGCCTTCGTGGCGCACTACAAGAAGACCACGGGCAAGGACGTCAAGATCGACCAGGCGCACGGCGGCTCCAGCGCCCAGGCGCGCGCGGTCGCCGACGGCCTGGATGCCGATGTGGTGACCATGAACACCTCGACCGACATCGACTTCCTGGCCAACGCGGGCGTGGTCGCCAAGGACTGGCCCAAGCGCTTCCCGTACAACGCATCGCCGACCACTTCGACCATGCTGTTCCTGACCCGCAATGGCAACCCGAAGGGCATCAAGGACTGGGACGACCTGATCAAGCCCGGCGTGCAGGTCGTGGTCGTGAACCCCAAGACCGGTGGCAACGGCCGCTACGCCTATCTCGCGGCCTGGGGCTACGTGAAGAAGAAGGGCGGCACCGACGCCCAGGCGGCCGAGTTCGTCGGCAAGCTGTTCAAGAACGTGCCGATCCTGGCCCGTGGCGGCCGCGACGCGACCACCGCCTTCCTGCAGCGCAGCATCGGCGACGTGCTGATCACCTTCGAATCCGAAGTGCTGTCGATCGACCGCGAGTTCGGTGCGGGCAAGGTCGATGCGGTGTACCCCTCGATCAGCATCCTGGCCGAGAACCCGGTCGCGATCGTCGAGCGCACGGTCAACAAGAAGGGCAGCGGCGAACTCGCCAAGGCCTACCTCGACTACCTGTACTCGGACGAGGGGCAGGAGATTGCAGCCAAGCATGCGCTGCGCCCGCGTTCGGAAGCGGTGCTCAAGAAGAATGCCGCGACTTTCAAGCCGCTACAGCTCTTCACGGTGCAGGAACTGTTCGGCAGCCTCGGCGAAGCGCAGAAGGTGCACTTCAACGACGGCGGGCAGTTCGACAAGCTCTACACGCCCGGCGCCAAATAAATGAGCGGTGCTGCTACTTCGGCGCTGCCGTCCGCGGCGGCGCCGCTCGCGCGCGCAGGCGCTACCGGCGTGTCGCGGCGCGTGCTGCCGGGCTTCCACGTGACGCTCGGCTTCTCGGTGCTCTACCTGAGCCTGATCGTGCTGATCCCGCTGTCGGCGCTGGTGATCAAGACCGTCGGCATGAGCTGGGATCAGTTCTGGGTGGCGGTCACCTCGCCGCGCGTGATGGCCTCGTACCGCCTGACCTTCGGCGCCTCGCTGATCGCGGCCCTGGTGAACCTGGTGTTCGGCCTGCTCGTGGCGTGGGTGCTGGTGCGCTACAAGTTTCCGGGCAAGCGGATCATCGATGCATTGGTCGATCTGCCGTTCGCGCTGCCCACCGCTGTCGCGGGCATCTCGCTGACGGCACTCCTGGCCGGCAACGGATGGGTCGGCCAGTTCCTCGAGCCGCTGGGCATCAAGCTGGCCTTCACGCCCGCGGGCGTGGTGATCGCGCTGATCTTCATCGGGCTGCCGTTCGTGGTGCGCACGGTGCAGCCGGTGCTCGAAGACACCGAAAAGGAACTCGAAGAAGCGGCCACCAGCCTCGGCGCCACCCGGCTGCAGACCTTCACCAAGGTGATCCTGCCCTCGATCACGCCGGCGCTGCTGACCGGATTCGCGATGGCTTTCGCGCGCGCGATCGGCGAATACGGCTCGGTGATCTTCATCGCCGGCAACATGCCGATGATCTCGGAGATCACGCCCTTGATCATCATCGGCAAGCTCGAGCAGTACGACTACGCGGGTGCCACCGCGGTCGCGCTGGTGATGCTGGTGATCTCCYTCGTGCTGCTGCTGGTCATCAACGGGCTGCAGGGCTGGAAGCGGCGCCGCTCGGAGGCCACACAATGAGCGCGTCTTCGAGGACCATCCGCCGCGCGCAGGCCGGCACCACCGAGTCGGCCTGGGTGCGTCGCACCCTGATCGGCGTCGCGCTGGCCTTCATGTTCCTGTTCCTGGTGCTGCCGCTGGCTGCGGTCGCGGCCGAAGCGCTGCGCAAGGGCTTCGGCGCCTACGTCGAGGCGCTGAAGGAGCCCGACGCCTGGAGCGCGATCCGCCTGACCCTGCTCACGGCCGCGATCGCGGTGCCGATGAACCTGGTGTTCGGCGTTGCCGCCGCCTGGGCGATCGCCAAGTTCGAGTTCCGCGGCAAGGCCTTCCTCACGACCCTGGTCGATCTGCCGTTCGCGGTCTCGCCGGTGGTGGCGGGCCTGATCTATGTGCTGGTGTTCGGGGCCCAGGGCTGGTTCGGCCCCTGGCTGCAGGCGCACGACATCAAGATCATCTTCGCGGTGCCCGGCATCGTGCTGGCGACCGTGTTCGTGACCTTCCCGTTCATCGCGCGCGAGCTGATCCCGCTGATGCAGGCCCAGGGCACGGAAGAGGAGCAGGCCGCGATCGTGCTCGGCGCCACCGGCTGGCAGACCTTCTGGCGCGTGACGCTGCCCAACATCAAGTGGGGGCTGCTCTACGGCGTGATCCTGTGCAACGCACGCGCGATGGGCGAGTTCGGCGCGGTGTCGGTGGTGTCGGGCCACATCCGCGGCCAGACCAACACCATGCCGCTGCACGTCGAAGTGCTCTACAACGAATACCAGTCGGTGGCCGCCTTCGCGGTGGCCTCGCTGCTGGCCATCCTGGCGCTCGTCACGCTGGTGATCAAGTCGGTCATCGAATGGCGCCACGAGCGCGAGATGAAGGCGATCGCCGAGCTGCCGCCGGAGCGGCCGACGCCGGCGACCTGAAAAGAGAGAAACCATGAGCATCGAAATCAGAAACGTCAGCAAGCAGTTCGGTGATTTCCACGCCTTGCGCGACGTCAGCCTGGATGTCGCCTCTGGCGAACTGGTCGCGCTGCTGGGGCCTTCGGGCTGCGGCAAGACCACGCTGCTGCGCATCATCGCGGGCCTGGAAACCGCCGGCGCGGGCAGCATCCTGTTCTCGGGCGAGGACACCACCGACGTCCATGTGCGCGAGCGGCAGGTCGGCTTCGTGTTCCAGCACTACGCGCTGTTTCGCCACATGACGGTGTTCGAGAACGTCGCCTTCGGCCTGCGGGTCAAGCCGCGTGGCCAGCGTCCGAGCGAGACGCAGATCAAGGCCAAGGTGCATGAGCTGCTGAAGCTGGTGCAGCTCGACTGGCTGGCCGACCGCTATCYGGCGCAGTTGTCCGGTGGCCAGCGCCAGCGCATCGCGCTGGCCCGGGCGCTGGCGGTCGAGCCCAAGGTGCTGCTGCTCGACGAGCCCTTCGGCGCGCTCGACGCCAAGGTGCGCAAGGAACTGCGCCGCTGGCTGCGCCGCCTGCACGACGAACTGCATGTCACCAGCATTTTCGTCACCCACGACCAGGAAGAGGCGCTCGAGGTGGCCGACCGCGTGGTGCTGATGAACAGCGGCCGCATCGAGCAGGTCGGCTCCCCGCAGGATGTGTGGGACCACCCGGCGAGCCCGTTCGTGTATGGCTTCCTGGGCGACGTCAACCTGTTCCACGGCCGCGCCCAC
>NZ_JBFUCI010000348.1:0-6982 GCF_056405335.1 Variovorax sp. P1_H12_2 | reverse complement strand
GGACTACCGTCGGCGAAAGGCTGCGCGTCGGCATTGAGGGCGAGGTGATCGAACAACTCGGCGGTGACAGCCTTCACTTCGTTGGTCAGCTGGGGTTCAAGGTAGGCCATGGTCTTGGTGCCCTGTGGGCGTTTGGGGGTTGATGGAGGGACTCGAAGCACGTCGCGCACGCTGATCGCCATGAGCGTGAGCGTGAGCAGGCGAGCAGCGCAGGCTCTGAAGGTTCTGAGGAATGGTCACGGCCGTGCCGCCTTCTGCTGGGCGGCGAGAAGATTTTTCAAAGCGCGCTCGATAGCGAGGCTGGTCGGGTCAGTCTTGCCCTTGAAGGCGGCCAGGGCGGCGCGAATGTCCGAACTGCTGGCCTTCGGCCCCAGGGTGGCGCGGCGCTGCTCCGGCTTGACCGCGATGCGGCGCACGCGCCCGGCGGTGATGCGGTCGGCGTCCTGCTGTGTCACGCGGATGGTTTGGTGCTTCGTACGGCCCGGACTGTCGAGGCGTGCACGATCGGCCTCGATCATCTTGGCGACCTGCTTGCGCACGAGGATGCTGTCGCGCAACTCGATCATCGTGCGAAGGGTATGTTTGCAGGCGAGGCCTGTGAGATGGACGTTCCGAATACGAGGAAACCCCGTTTCTTGCCTTGCTGCGTTCGCGCCGATCGACGTACAGATGTACCGATACCAAAAAGTATGCCGCCCACACGAGCAGTCCCACTTCACATGACCTTCCTTCGCAAGCCACGCAGCAGCCTGGAGAGGAGTTGCAGCACGGGCCAGCGCGGCGCCGTAGTCAGCAAAGATGACAGTCACATAGTGACGCGTCACCGGGCTTTGTCGGCTGGCGCTCGCGATGAAGTCGATCGTCCCGTTGCGCAGGCGCGCGGGCGTGCTCCACCTGATATCGCGCGCGCGCTGCAAGTCTTCCGGACGGCTCGCCCTCACGATGTCGTCGATGGTGGCACCACCTTTGTAGCGCGTGCCGAGGGCCTTGGCTTTGGTCTTGAACACGGCCATGTCCTCGGCCGTGAGCTGGCGTGGCACGCCGCCAAGGGTCGTGTACAGCAGCCGGCCGCCCGACACCTTGCCTTGCGCGATATCCGAAGGCCCAAGAATCCTGTGCGCGTCGGACTGTCGACGGARCAAGTCGTTGTTCGCAACTCGGTTCCGCCCGGCGGTCAGATTGCCGATGCGAATGCCGCTCATGCCGCCTCCTGCCCGCGCTGGGAAGCGCGAATCTGCCGCATCGACAACGGAAGTACCTTATCAAAACTTAACAAATCTGAGCCCATTTGCTCGTGCGGCAAACGATGCAAAAAGTCAGCCTTTGTCAGGGCTGCTCCGGAGTGATCCGGGCCCGTGGCACGCGGGGAATCGTGATAGCCAATTTCGATCAAATCACGCGAATGGTTAACGCAAGTAAGCATTGGTTCTCCTAAGATTTCCTAAGTCCGACGGAGGCAAGAAGCGCCCGGCCCGCGGCGGTCTTGCTAGCGGTTGCGACGAAGGCGGCCCGCGCTTTGGTGCTGCGTTCCTCGGCCGCAAGGTGGGCTCGATACTTCGCTTGCGCACGCAGGCGGGCGGCCTTGCCTTGCGGGTTGCTGGCTGTCTCGCGGGCGGCCTTTGCGCAGCACGTCTTGCACGCGGCTTTGACGCCGAAGCGCCCACCACGGCTGGGGCTGAAGTTGTTCAGGGGCTGGTCGAGCCCGCAGCGGGAGCAGGCCTTCGCGGTGCATGCAGCGCGCTCGTCGCCATCGGGCGCGGGCGGCAAGTAGGACCGCACGAAAACAGTCCGGCCAAGTTCGCGGGCGAAGACCTTGGCGTTGCGGTCATACAGGTCGCCCCAAAACTCGCGCGTACGCTCATCCAGTGCGGCAAGCGACTCCGGCGTCTGCGGTTCGTTGGCTTGGATGCGGCGGGGCTTGTACTGCCCACGCGCCACGCCGGGCTTCGAGCCGCGCTTGCGGGGTTCGGTCGGGCTGCGGGTCGTCATGCGGTGACCTCTGCGCCAACGCGATAGGGGTAGGCCTGCGCGATGAGGTCGTCGAGGCCCAGGCCAGCCAGGTGCTCGACATCGCCGCTTTCACCGAATGCATGCAGCGGCACGATTTCGGCGTCGATGGCAACGATCCGGGCGCGCACGGCGGCTTCGTCATCGGCTGGAGACTGAATGCCGAGCGCGGCGGTAATCTCATCGGGCTTCAGGCCGGCCGCCACGAGGCCGTTGTAGCGGTGAGATGCGGAGCCCGACATCGTGGAAGCCCTGCGCGCGGCGTCGATGCGGACGAGGCAGTGTTCGCGCTGGCGGGTCAGTGCACCCAGGCGCGTCGAGACGACGTGGCGCAAGGGCATGAGACGTTCCAGACGCGCTTTGTGGCAGGCGTCGTGCTGGGCGCGATCTTCGCGGACGGCAGCAACCTCGTCATCAATGTCCGCAGCCATCCGGTCAAGGATCGCGACGACCTTCTCGGGCGTGATAGCGGCGGGTTCATCAACAGCTGCGATGGCCTGGGCGATCGCGCTACGGAAGCCCGCAACTTCGAGAAGATGTGCCTGCTTCAGGTGCAGTCGGCCGGCCGTGAGCTGCACCTGGGAATCGCTGAAGACAGAGTCCAGGGCGTCAACCTCGGCGGCGGTCAGGGCGGCGGAGGCCGCGAGCGGGCTGCGAACGAATTTCATGGTTTGGTCCTTGATGGGGCGGGTTTTGGCGGGCGCGGTATGGATGTGGCTGGTGGTGCGCCAGCTCGGCAGTTGAAGGGGCTTGGCGGGACTGGCATGCACCTTGGCGCTGAAGTGAGCGCGGGTGACGACGAGCAGCATGGCAATTGCGCGCATTCGGGTCAGGCCTTGGGCGCGCTGGTGTTCTGCGCCAGCCATTCGCGGACAGCGCTGCGGCGATAGAGGCATCGACGGCCGGCCTTCACGAACGGCAGCGGCTGTGCGCGGCTCGGCCTGCGCCAGCTATCGATCGTGCTGGCCTTCACGCGTCCGCCAAGCATCTCGGCGCTGACCTGTGCGCTGTCGAGCAGGTCGTCGTCGGGGTCGTTAAGTTGCATTGGTTGGTGCTCCTGGGTTACGGTCCGTGCATCTTTGTGCAGCTCGGCCGCTCGACAGGGACCGACTTTCCCGATCTGCGCGAAGGGCTTCGCGTGCCTCGGGACGACCTCCGCCGTCGGCGGAAGTCCTCGCTCAAACGTCGTCGTCGCCCGCCATCTCGTCTTCAAGGGCGATATCGGCCAGCGCGCGACGCAGATCGCCGTCGAGGGCGTCGTGGGCGCGGATCGCCGTGCGTGCGTCCTCCAGCGCGGTCTCGAACTCCTGTGCGCGGCGCAGCGCGGTTGCTCCGCCGCGCATGCGATCGAACGCCCCCGAGTTCGAGCGCATGAAGCCGCTGAAAGCTTCGAGCAGGTCGTCCCCCGCCGCGAGAAGCCCGCGAACATGGCCGACATGCGGGCCGACCAGGCGGGCGTGGCGCGCGACCTCATCGACCGTGATCTCGGCCACGCGAGAAAGCTGCTTACGGACACCGATCAGGCACGCGCTGCGAAGAGCAGCCGCTTGGTCGCGCTCCGGTTCATCACTCATGCCCAGCAAGTAGTCCGAAGAGACGCCCAGGACTTCGGACACGCGCACCAGGGCGGTCGGTGTGATCAAACGACGGCCCCTTTCCCAGAGCGCGACTTGAGACTGATTTTTGAAATGAAGAGCCTTGGAGACATCGCCTTGCGACAGACCAGAAAGCATGCGCGCACGCACCAGCCGGACAGCCATCACGCGGCTCAATCTGGCGTTGGCTTCGCCGCCACGGGCCGAGGCATCTGCTTCACGCTCAACGCTCGGGTCATTCGCGGCAGGCGTTGCAGCACGAGCAGCGTTCGTCGTCAAGCCCGCAAACACCGCGCCGACAGCCACGGGGGCTTCGTCGTCGAAGTCAGGCAGATCGACTGCCGTTGCAGCGGGGACATCCAGCTGAATAACCACAGGGGCATGCGCGACGGGCTCGATGGTGTTGGCGACGACCGCGCTCATGCTGCACCACCTTCCACGACCGTGAACACGGGCGCATGCGGGCGGTGGACGCCGGCCTCGAACTCGGCGGAGGTTTGGTGGTCGTCGCACCACTGATTCGGCTGGCCCGCATCGTCAGCGGCGGGGACCAGATTCATGCAGCGGCCGAACTTCTCGATGCCGCCGTCTTCCTGCCATTCACGGTCTTTGAGGCCGTCGGCGGAGCAGTTGTCGCAGCAGCGCGACACGTGCACGCGGGCCTCGCCGCCGTCGTGCTCGCCCGTTGCGTCGATGTAGGTGATACGCACAACGCGGTGCGAGCGGGATTGAGATGCGGACATTTTTTTGTTCCTCGGTTACTGGTGACAAATCAAGCGGTGCGGGCGCGTTCGATGGCGTGGTTCGCCTCCATGCCGCACATGGTTTCGACGAGCTTCTCGCCGGCTTCCAGCGCCGCAGCGCGCAGTGCGCTGCAGAACGAATCGACATCAGCGAAATCGATGGTGAAGGCGCTGCCGCGCGCACCGGCCGGCGCAGCGATGCACACGCAAACACCGCCGACGGCGTTGGGTTGAATCAGGGCCTTGCGGGGGCCGTCAGTGCTGTCGAAGCGGTAGCCAGCGAGGGCGACCGTGCGAATGGTTCTTTCGTTGTCGGTCATGGTTCAGGTTCCAGTTGCGTTGAAAGTGGTGGCGGTGTAGTTGCGGACCTTGGAGGCCGCAGCGGCCTTCAGCGCGTCGGTGCGCTCGCGGTCGATCTGCTGCGCCGTGGGGGCCCCCTTGCGCGAGGTCGCTTCGGCACGCATGCTCAGCAGCAAGGCGCGCGCTTTGGCTCGGGCGTCGCGGTTCGACTGGGTCTCTTCGGCGGCAGGCAGCGCCAGCACCTCGTCAAGACCCGTCGGCGCGTCGAGCAGAAGATCGGCCGACAGACGGCCGGCCTGCACGTGCGGCAACAGCGTGACATTGCGCGCTGCCGTGTCGTGGCCCAGCGTCGCGGACCACGCGATGGGCACACGGCGCTCGCGGGCTTCGGAGACGAGGCGCGTGTACGACTCTTTGAACGCCATGCGCGCCGCAACTTCATCGCCGGCCAGGGCCAGCGGACGCGCAATGCCGAAGGCCTCGGCCATTTCGCTCGACCACACGACCGTCGCGTTCTCGTCGGTCGCGCGAAACGCGGAGGCCCACGCCTCTTCCGCGCCAGGACGGCCATCGTCGGCAACAAGGCCGTTGATCTGCGCAATCACGTCGGCCGGCATCGGCAGGAACTGGCCGCGCTTCGAGTCGCGGCTGTGGGCAAACAGTCCGGCCTCGACCTCGCGCAGCGGGTAGTCCTCCAGCGCGCGAAAGAACATCATCCGTGCACCGGCCGTGAGCGCCTGCCCCTTGAGCGACCAGAGGTCGTCCAGCGTCGCCGCGAAGCCGTCAAAGTCTCGATCGAAGTTCATGCGGCAGCGCCTCCGATGGCGGGGCTGTCGGGGATCACGGTCGCCTCGGCGTCGATCACGTTGCCGTCGTTCGCGGCATGGCCGTACCGCTGGCGGTAGAGGGCTTTGGCCTTGGCGGTCTCTTCGGCGTTCCTCGCGGCAAGCTGCTCGTCGGTCATGGCCGGCGCTCGCGAAGACGCTGCTATCGCCACGGGGTTCTGACGCTTGAGCGAAAGCTGCTGCCACTTTTCGCGCAGCTTGGCCGGCGACAGGATGTTGGTCTTCCAGAAGCCGTCCTTGTTTGCCCAGTCGAAAAGCGCGCAGGCGTCGCGATGCGTTCGGCGGTCCTGCTCGCGCATCAGGCGCATGTCGTTCGCCCACGCGTCCCAGTTCGGCTCTTTCATGGTCGGATMGATGACCTTGATGCGCACCCACATCCACTTCACCGCCTCATGGTCGTCGTCAGTGCCGTGGTGCTTTCTCGCCTTTGTGCCCTTGCCGGGCGAGTCAGCGCCGTCCGGGCTTTGCTCGGACGAAGAAGATTCCTGCTCGTGATCGTTTTCTTGTTCGTGGTCATGATCTTGGCTTCGGAGGACCTTCGAAGGGGCTTCGATGGGGCCTGCAACAGCCTTTGAAGCCCCTTGGCCGAGATCGGCGATTTCAGGCATCGGCGGCAGATGGAACGCCTCGGCATACAGGCGGTGGAACGCGCGGCGCAGGCCTTCAGACGGAACGGCCGACCACTCGCGCAGCACGGCCTTGGTGCGCTTGTCGGCCGGCGCCAACGCGGAGCCGATCTGCTCCGGCGCCATGTCGTGAACGAACACGACATCGGCCTGCTCGTCGAAGGTGCAGTACCCCGCTTCGGAGAGGCTTGAAAGGGCCTTCGAAGCCCCTTCGAAGGGGATGCCGGTGTCTTGTGCGACGTAAGCAATGGGGCAGTGATACAGGCCGATCAGGTTGGCGTGCGGACCAGTCTTCAGGTACAGCGCGACGACTTGTGCGGCCGGATTGCCGCGCAACGACTTGGCGAGGGGCGTGATCCAGAACTTGGACGGCACGATCGCGTACTCACGCATTGGCACCGCCGATCTGCGCCAGGAAGGCGCGTGCGTGATCGAGGTCGTCCAGCGGAACGACGCGGCCATGGTGGATCGAGTGCAGGCGCATCAGGCCGTCGAGGCCGACCTCGGCGTGCAGGGCGAACTCTGAGGCAGCCGTACGGAAGGCCTTGGAGTCGGCCAGGGCGTTGATCACGCTCATTGCTTGCCGCCTTTCTTCGGCGCGGCCGGGTCATTCGCAGCGGCTCCGAAGTCGAGGCCGATCTGGCCTTGATCGCCGAGTTCGTAGAAGGCACAGCGGGGATGGGACCAGCTGTCGGCGTCAACGATAGTGACCCAGCTGGTGCGGATGTCGTGCCCGAGCTTGCGCAGTTCGTGAACACGCGTCGGCACTTGGTAACAGCCGTTATTGCGGAAGAAGTAGCTCGATTGCCCGTTGGTCGCCAATGCCGAGAGCACAAAGGCGCGCTGCTCCGCACAAGACATTGCCC
>NZ_JBFUCI010000347.1:0-7080 GCF_056405335.1 Variovorax sp. P1_H12_2 | reverse complement strand
TGCTGGTGTTGATGCTGACCACCGCCGGCGAGGCCTTCTTGGCCGCGGCGCTCAGGCTGCCGGCGGTGGGGGGGCCGGCGGGCGCGGTGGGGGCCTCGATCACAGAGACCAGGCCGCTGAGCGGGCCGATGCGCCGGTTCAGCCACTCGGGCTTGAGCGTCGCGACGACGAAATAGGCCGCGAGCAGGATGGTCACGGCTTGGGCGAACAGCAGCCAGGTGCGTTTCATGAAGAGGCGGGCGAGACGTGGTGGGAAGAAATGGAGGGGCGGGCGTTGCGCCGTGGCCGGCGCCGAAGCTCCGATTGTCCCTCAAGGCTTCCGCTGTCCGGGCCCCCCGCACACCCCAGTGCACAAGGAGGAATTGGGGATAACCCTTGGAATTCATGGGTTTGCAGTCGGATGCGCTGCCGAGCCTGCGCCCGCCGGGGCCACAATGGCGCGATGAGCACCACCCGCCACGAACTCCTGCATGCGTTCGACCTGTTGCTTGCGCCCGCGCGTTTCAAGGACTACGGGCCCAACGGCCTGCAGGTCGAAGGCCGCATCAAGGTGCGAAAGATCGTCTCCGGCGTGACCGCGAGCCGGGCGCTGATCGAAGCCGCGATCCACGCCGAAGCGGATGCGATCTTCGTCCACCACGGCCTGTTCTGGCGCGGCCAGGACGGCTGCGTCACGGGCTGGATGCGGCAGCGCCTCGGCCTGCTGCTCGGCGACGACGTCAACCTGTTCGCCTATCACCTGCCGCTCGACGCCCACCCCGAGCTCGGCAACAACGCACAGCTCGGGCTTCGGCTCGGCCTGGTCGCGCATGCGGGTTCGACCGGCCGCTTCGGCGAGCAGGAGCTCGGCTTCCTCGGCGCGCGTGACAACGGCGAGGTCTTCGCGAGCGCGAAGCAGCTGGCCTCGCACGTCGAGAAAGCGCTCGGCAAGCCGGTCACGCTGGTGGAGGGCGCGCCGCGTCCGATCCGCAACATCGCCTGGTGCACGGGCGGCGCCCAGAGCTATTTCGAGGCGGCGGTCGCGGCCGGCGCCGATGCCTTCATCACGGGCGAGATCTCGGAGCCCCAGGCCCACTACGCCCGCGAGCTGGGCGTCGCCTTCCTCGCCTGCGGCCACCATGCCACCGAACGCTATGGCGCCCCGGCCGTCGCGGGCCATGTGGCGGCGCAGCTGGGGCTGACGCACGAATTCATCGACATCGACAATCCGGCGTGAGCTTCGAACCTTTGTCCCCCATCGCTGTCACGCTCGGCGACCCCGCGGGCATCGGGCCCGAAATCATCGCGAAGGCCTTTCGCGATGCGGCCGATGACTTGCGCGGATGTTTCGTGGCCGGCGATGTCGGCATCGTGCGCCGTGCCGCGCAGGCGATCGCTGCCGCCGGGGCACCGGCCTTGCCGGTCGCGCTGATCGAAGCGGCGCGCGACGTGCGCGATACGCCGCCGGGCTGCATCCCCGTACTGCAGGTGGTCGCGCCGCCTGGCGCGGTCATCGCGCACGGCGCGATCAGCGCGGCGGCGGGCCGCATCGCCGGCGATTGCGTGGTCTGGGCCGCACGCGCCGCGCTACGCGGCGAGATCGCCGCGATCGTCACTGCGCCTCTGCACAAGGAAGCGCTCGCGGCGGCCGGCTTCCCCTATCCGGGCCACACCGAATTGCTGCAGGCCGAGGCGGCCGCCCATCTCGGCCGGCCACTGTCCGAGGTGCCGGTGCGCATGATGCTTGCCAACGACGAGCTGCGCACCGTGCTCGTGAGCATCCACATGTCGCTGCGCCATGCGATCGAAGCCGTGAGTTTCGATGGTGTGCTGCAGACGCTGCGCATCGCGCACCAGGCGCTCGGGGCGGTGCTCGGGCGAGCGCCCAAGATCGGGGTGGCGGGCCTCAATCCGCACGCGGGGGAGGGAGGCCTGTTCGGCTCCGAGGAGCGCGAGATCATTGCACCGGCGATCGCGGCCGCGCGGGCCGAAGGCATCGATGCCGACGGGCCCCATGCGCCCGACACCGTCTTCATGCGCGCCCGCGCCAAGGCCGACGGCGCGGGCGAGTTCGACGTGGTGATCGCGATGTACCACGACCAGGGATTGATCCCGGTGAAGTACCTGGGCGTGGAGAAGGGCGTGAACGTGACGCTCGGCCTGCCGCTGGTGCGCACCAGTCCCGATCACGGCACCGCGTTCGACATTGCGGGCACCGGCCGGGCCGACGCCTCCAGCCTGATCGAGGCCGTGCGGATGGCCCGGTCGCTGGCCCCTGCGCGCCTCACGAACGCTTGAGGCTGTCGCGGATCTCGCGCAGCAGCACGGTGTCTTCGGGCGTCGGCGCCGGCGCCGCTTCGCTGGTCTTGCGCAGCTTGTTGATCTGCTTGACCATCAGAAAGATGATGAAGGCCAGGATCACGAAGTTCACCGCGATGGTGATGAAGTTGCCGTAGGCCAGCACCGGCGCGCCGGCCTTCTTGAGCTCCACCAGCGTGTCGGCCACGCCGGCCGGCCTGGGCCCGAGCACGATGTAGAGATTCGAGAAGTCGAGCTTGCCGAAGATGAGGCCGACCAGCGGCATGATGATGTCGCTCACCAGCGAGTCGACGATCTTGCCGAAGGCTGCACCGATGATCACGCCGACCGCCAGGTCGATCACGTTGCCCTTGACGGCAAATTCGCGGAACTCTTTCAGAAAGCTCATGTCGTGCACCTCTTCCGGGGATTGTTTTGAACGGCGGCCAGTATAGGGGTGGGGCTTTGTGTCGATGTCCGATCGAGGGCTCGCGTCGCGCGCCGCGCCGACGTTGAAATCGCCGCTTACGCTCCGCTACAATCGCGGGTTGACCCAAGCCCCTAGCGAAGAAGATTGAGGATCCCCATGAGTGACAGTACCGTGAGCACCGCCGGCCGACCCCGGATCGACACCAGCAAGCGGACATGGTTGATCGCATCAGGCTGCGCAGGCGCAGTGGGTGGTGTGGCCGTGGCCGTGCCGTTCGTGAGCTCGTTCCAGCCGTCCGAGAAAGCCAAGGCTGCCGGTGCGCCGGTCGAGGCGGACATCGGTGCCCTGCAGGTCGGCGAGAAGATGACCGTCGAATGGCGCGGCAAGCCGGTCTGGATCCTCAAGCGTTCGCCGGCGCAAGTCGCCGAGTTGCCCAAGCTCGATCCGCTGCTCGCCGATCCGCAATCCAAGCGCAACCCCGACGAGTTCACGCCGCCCTACGCCCGCAACGACCACCGTTCGATCAAGCCCGAGATCCTGGTGGTCGTGGGCATCTGCACCCACCTGGGCTGCTCGCCCATCGACAGGCTCCAGGCCGGCCCGCAGRCCTCGCTGCCCGACAACTGGGAAGGCGGCTTCCTGTGTCCCTGCCACGGCTCGACCTTCGACCTGGCCGGCCGCGTCTTCAAGAACAAGCCGGCACCCGACAACCTGCCGGTGCCGCCGCACATGTATCTCTCCGATACGCGCATCTTGATCGGCGACGACAAGAAGGCTTGAGGAGCAAGACATGGCTGAATTCAACGAAATCTCCCCCAACGCACCCGCCGGCGAGAAGCTGCTCAACTGGGTCGACAACCGCTTCCCGCTGACCAAGCTCTGGAACGACCAGTGGGGCAAGTACTACGCGCCGAAGAACTTCAACTTCTGGTACATCTTCGGTTCGCTCGCGATGCTGGTCCTCGTGATCCAGATCGTGACCGGCATCTTCCTCGTGATGCACTACAAGCCCGACGCCGCGCTGGCGTTCGGCTCGGTCGAGTACATCATGCGCGACGTGCCGTGGGGCTGGCTGATCCGCTACATGCACTCGACGGGGGCCTCGGCCTTCTTCATCGTGGTCTACCTGCACATGTTCCGCGGCCTGATGTACGGCAGCTACCGCAAGCCGCGCGAGCTGATCTGGATCTTCGGTTGCGCGATCTTCCTGTGCCTGATGGCCGAGGCCTTCATGGGCTACCTGCTTCCGTGGGGCCAGATGAGCTACTGGGGCGCCCAGGTGATCGTGAACCTGTTCGCCGCGATTCCCTTCGTCGGTCCTGACCTCGCGCTGCTGATCCGCGGCGACTATGTGGTGAGCGACGCCACGCTGAACCGCTTCTTCAGCTTCCACGTGATCGCCGTGCCGCTGGTGCTGCTCGGCCTGGTGGTCGCCCACCTGATCGCGCTGCACGAAGTGGGGTCCAACAACCCCGACGGCATCGAGATCAAGGCCAACCGCGGCGCCGACGGCCATCCGGTCGACGGCATCCCGTCGCACCCGTACTACACGGTGCACGACATCTTCGGCGTGGTGGTGTTCCTGACGATCTTCTCGGCCGTGATCTTCTTCGCGCCCGAGGCCGGCGGCTACTTCCTCGAGTACAACAACTTCATCCCGGCGGATTCGCTCAAGACGCCGAACCACATCGCGCCGGTCTGGTACTTCACGCCCTTCTATTCGATGCTGCGTGCCATCACCAGCGAGATGATGTATGCGCTGATCGCCTGCGTGGTCGGTGCGGCCGCCTACGGCGTCCTGAAGGCCCGCTTCCCCGCCTTCATCAAGGCCGGTGTCGCGGTCGTCGCCGTCGGCGTGGTCGCGATGATGCTGTCGATCGACGCCAAGTTCTGGGGTGTGCTGGTGATGGGCGGCGCGGTCGTCATCCTGTTCTTCCTGCCCTGGCTCGACCACAGCCCGGTCAAGTCGATCCGCTATCGCCCGAGCTGGCACAAGTATGTCTACGGTGTGTTCGTCGTCAACTTCGTGGTGCTCGCCTACCTCGGCGTGCAACCGCCGTCGCCGATCGGCGAGCGCGTGTCGCAGATCGGAACGCTCTTCTATTTCGGTTTCTTCCTGCTGATGCCGTGGTGGAGCCGCCTCGGCGAATTCAAGCCGGTCCCCGAGCGCGTGGTTTTCAACGCTCACTGACCGGGAGACAACAAGAATGAAGAAACTGATCCTCACGTTGATCGCGGCGCTCGGCATCGTCACGGGCGCGCAAGCGGCCGAAGGCGGCATCCCCTGGGACAAGGCGCCCAACCGCACCACCGACCTGGCATCGCTGCAGAACGGTGCCAAGCTGTTCGTCAACTACTGCCTCAACTGCCACTCGGCGGCGTTCATGCGCTTCAACCGGCTGCAGGACCTCGGCATCACCGACCAGCAAATCAAGGACAACCTCCTGTTCACGACCGACAAGATCGGCGAGACCATGAAGGTCAACCTGGCTCCGCAACAGGCCAAGGAATGGTTCGGCACGATTCCGCCTGACCTGACCCTGGTGGCGCGCTCGCGTGCCGGCCACGGCGGCACCGGTGCCGACTACCTCTACACCTATCTGCGCACCTTCTACCGCGACGACACCAAGGCCACCGGCTGGAACAACCTGGCGTTCCCGGCCGTGGCGATGCCGCACGTGATGTGGGAGCTGCAGGGCGAGCGACGTCCGGTCTTCGAGAAGGTCGAAGCCCACGGCCATGAAACCGAAGTGTTCAAGGGCTGGGAGCAAGTAAGCCCCGGCACCATGACGCCGATGCAGTTCGACCAGGCCGTCGGCGACCTCGTGAGCTATCTGCAGTGGATGGCCGAGCCGGCGCAGAACACCCGCATCCGCGTGGGCGTCTGGGTGCTGCTGTTCCTGCTCATGGCAGTGGTCTTCACGTGGCGGCTGAATGCCTCGTACTGGAAAGACGTCAAGTAATTCCACGCCGATCGGGCGCCTCGTGCGCCTGGTCCCGCAGAGTGGGTTGCGAACGCGACCCACTCTTTTTGATTTTTAGGAGTCTTTCGCCATGATGGTCCTTTATTCGGGAACGACCTGCCCCTTTTCCCATCGCTGCCGCTTCGTGCTGTTCGAGAAAGGCATGGATTTCGAGATTCGTGACGTCGACCTCTACAACAAGCCCGAAGACATCAATGTGATGAACCCGTACGGGCAGGTGCCGATTCTGGTCGAGCGCGACCTGATCCTGTACGAGTCGAACATCATCAACGAGTACATCGACGAGCGCTTCCCGCATCCGCAGCTGATGCCCGGCGACCCGGTCGACCGTGCACGCGTGCGCCTGTTCCTGCTCAACTTCGAGAAGGAATTGTTCGTGCATGTCTCGATGCTCGAGAACCGCACCACCAAGGGCAACGAGAAGGCCATCGAAAAGGCGCGCGCGCACATCCGCGATCGCCTGACTCAGCTGGCGCCCGTGTTCCTCAAGAACAAGTACATGCTGGGCGACAACTTCTCGATGCTCGACGTCGCGATCGCACCGCTGCTGTGGCGCCTCGACTATTACGGCATCGACCTCAGCAAGAACGCGGCTCCGCTCCTGAAGTACGCCGAACGCATCTTCTCGCGCCCGGCCTACATCGAGGCGCTGACGCCGTCCGAAAAGGTCATGCGCAAGTGAGTCGCTGGCCCAGCCGCCCATGATCAACGCGCTCGAATCGTCATCCACCCGCCCGTACCTGATCCGGGCGCTGTATGAATGGTGCACCGACAACGGCTTCACGCCGTATGTCGCGGTGCAGGTCGACGATACGGTGCAGGTGCCGCGCGAGTACGTCAAGAATGGCGAGATCGTGCTGAACATCAGCTTCGACGCCACCAGTTCGCTCAAGCTCGGCAACGACTTCATCGAGTTCAAGGCCCGCTTCGCCGGCACGGCGCGCGAAATCAGCGTGCCGGTCGGCCGCGTGATCGCGATCTATGCGCGCGAGAACGGCCAAGGSATGGCGTTTCCGGCACCCGTGCCGGCGCCGGCCGATGGCAGCGCCGGCCCGGCGTCGACGACCCAATCGGCCGCCTCGACCCGCACGCCGCTGCGCGATGCGTCGCGTGGCACCGAGGGAGACGCGAGCAAGGTGGTGCACCTGGTCACGGGCGAGGGCGACGATGCCGTCGAATCGAGCGATGCGCCAACGGATCCCGAGGATCCGCCGCGTCCGCCGGCGGGCGGCGGAGCGCGCCCTTCGCTCAAGCGGATCAAGTGAACCTTGCGGCCTGGCCGGGCCGCTAAAATCCGAATCCCGCCGCTTTAGCTCAGTTGGTAGAGCAACCGCCTTGTAAGCGGTAGGTCGTCAGTTCGATTCCGACAAGCGGCACCAGTTTCCTGCG
>NZ_JBFUCI010000346.1:0-7094 GCF_056405335.1 Variovorax sp. P1_H12_2 | reverse complement strand
GCACCAGCACCACCGTGGCGACCAGCAGCGCCACCTCGACCCAACTGCGGCCGACCCAGAAGGCGGCCGGGATCATCACGATGGCGCAGAACACTTCCTCGCGGAAGGCGGCCTCGCGCCAGCCGGCGCGAAAACCATTCACCGAGATCAGCGCCGCATGCCAGACGCGGGTCAGGCCACGCCGCAGGGCCTGCGGATTGGCGGGGTCGGTGCCGCTCATCGCCGGCTCATCGGCCTGGATGCGATCAGRCGGGTGCCGGCCCAGGCGTCGTGCCAGAACTGGCGCTCGGGATGGAAGCGGGCAAGCAGGGCCCAGACCGCGACCCAGCCGAGGATCAGCACCGACGCTTCGCCGCCGCCGAGCTTGAAGGGGGCAATGACGGCCAGCGGCGGCAGGAACCAGACCCAGCTCAGCAGGTAACGCAGCAGCGCGCGCCCCTGGGTCAGCGCCTTGCCATGACGATCGACCACGCGGATGCCCCAGGTCTTCATGGCCAGCGTCTGGCCCTTGGTCCAGAAGAAGACGAAATAGACGCCGAAGACCACGAACAGGAAGGCCTGCAGCAGATGCCGGCGCGAATCCATCGCGTCGCGCATCTGGCCCAGGGTGCTGAAGAGCCAGCCGGCGACGAACACCACCGCGAACAGCAGCATGCCCTCGTAGAGCCAGCAGGCCATGCGGCGCCAGAGGCCGGGCGCGGCCAGGTGCATGGGTTGTCGATCGGTGGAGTCTCCGGTCGCGGCCGGGTGGGGTCCGGCGTTGCCGGGGGAACTGGGGGCCATGTGTCCGATCAGGGCGCCGAAGAGGGTTGCTCGGTCAAGCGAACCGGTGGCGTCGAGGTGACCGGAGGCTCCGCGGCAGGTGTATTCGCGGCGGGCGGCGGCACCTGCGCTTCGGCGGCGACCGGGGCGGAAGAGGGCGCCGGAACCGGCGGACGCGTTGCTGCCACCGGCGGCGCGGCGGCCGGCGGTGGTGCGAGCTGAATGCGCGGCGCATGCTGGCCGTCGGCACCGGCCGAGGGCACCGGCGCCAGCTTCTGCGCCGGCACCGGCCGGATCGTGGCGGCCGCACCCGGCGTCACCTTCGGGCTGGCGCTGGCCGCGAGCCGGTTCTTTTCCTCGTCGCTGAGTGCCTGGTAGGCCTCCCATTTGGCCTTGCGCTCATCCGCGGGCAATTGCTTCGCATCGGCGAAATTCAGGCGGGCCTGAGCGCGCTCCCGGTTGCTCAGCTTGGACCATTCCTTCATGCGGCTATGCAGGATCTCCTGGTCTGCGGTCGACATTTCCGCGTAATCGCGCACGATCACGAGCCATTTGCGCTTATGTGGTTCGGTCAACTCGTCCCAGCTGGAGGCCAGGGGTTCCAGCGCTCGCTGCTGGCGGGCGCTCAGGTCGCGCCAGGTCGGCTTGGACGGGGGCTTCGTGGCCTGGGTCTGTGCCTTGAGGGGCTGCGCCCCGGCAGGCGTGGCGGCCACAAGCCCGAAGCCGCCCAGCGTCAGCAGCGCGGCGAGCCAGACAGGCGCTGCCGACATCGAGGCGTACACCGGCTGGAGCGCCTGTGCGCAAGGGAGGAGAGAACGCAGCATTCGAAGCGGGGAGTCAGCGCTCGGCAGCGTCGCTGGTCTTCAGGAACTGCGCGAAGCCGGGATCGGTGTACGCAGCGGGCGGCAGGTCGTCGGTCAGCAGCGCGGAGTCGACTTCCGCCAGTTCGTTGGTGCGGCGTTCTTCCTGGATCACGCTGATCACCATCAGGCCCGCGACCAGTGCCACCAGCGGCAGCACCGAGCCGATGCGGGTCC
This sequence comes from Variovorax sp. P1_H12_2, assembly GCF_056405335.1. NCBI lineage: Bacteria > Pseudomonadati > Pseudomonadota > Betaproteobacteria > Burkholderiales > Comamonadaceae > Variovorax > Variovorax sp. P1_H12_2. Next base: position 5,295 of record NZ_JBFUCI010000346.1, on the reverse strand, counting down.
ACCAGCCACCGCCGAGGGCCGCTGCCCTTCCGCTGGAGACCACCACCGGTGCCGACTTGAACTGCGGCTCCGTCTTGCGGCGCGCCACCGCCTGCACGCGGGCGGCCCGCAGGCGTTCGCCGACCTCGTGCGAGAGTTCGAGATTGCCGGCAGACAGGCGCGCGGCGACCCGGCGACCGAATTGCTCTTCGAAGGCAACGGCGGACCCTGGCGGGGCAGTGTTTGGTGTGTTCATAGCGAAATTCCCTTGGCTTTGAGCGCCTTGCTCAAGGCGTGCACGGCCCGCGAACAATGGGTTTTGACGCTCCCTTCGGAGCACCCCATCGCAGCGGCCGTCTCGGCGACGTCCATGTCCTCCCAGTAACGCATCAGAAAGGCCTCGCGTTGACGCCCGGGCAGAGCGGCGATCTGCTCCTCGATCTCGTGGAAGATCTGGGCCCTTCGGGTGGTGTCTTCGGCGCTCTCGGTCTCGCGCGTGTCGGTGGGGGACTGGACGTGCTCGAGCAGGTCGAAGTCGCCGTCGTCGTCGGTCGATTCGAAGTCGCTCAGGTTGGAGAACAGCGCCCGYCGCGTCTTCTGCCGGCGGAACCAGTCGAGCGTGCAGTTCGACAGGATGCGCTGGAACAGCATCGGCAGCTCGTTGGCCGGCTTGTCGCCATAGTGCTCGGCCAGCTTCATCATGCTGTCCTGGACGATGTCGAGCGCCGCTTCCTCGTCCCGCACGTGGTAGACGGAACGCTTGAAAGCGCGTCTTTCGACGCTCTTCAGGAAATCGGAAAGTTCTTGTTCAGTGGCCAAGCGAATCCGGCGCAGGGGAACTGCGCCGCGTGGGGAGGTGTCTCTGGGACGTTTGTCTTTTTGTCGCGCGGATTATGCCTCTGCGCCCGGATCGGGCCCGGGGCCAGCCGCGAGGCGCCGATCCGGTGTCATAATTCGCCTTGCAAGTCAAAAGGCAAACGGGTCACGGTCCGGCGGTATACAGATACGCCCATGGCTGTGGCCTCAAGTCCTGACGCGGCTTCAAAAGAGCTGGCGAAGGGGCACCCAAGGTTTTTCGTTCCCGAAAAAACACAAAGGTTCATCATGGAAATCTCGAAGGCGGAACTCGCTTCCGCAGCAGCCGCATCCTCAGGGATGGGCAATCAACCCCAAGAACTCATGGGCGCCGAAGTGCTGGTCAAGGCACTGCAGGCCGAAGGTGTCAAGTACGTCTGGGGCTATCCCGGCGGCGCGGTTCTCTACATCTACGACGCGTTCTACAAGCAGGACACCATCCAGCACGTGCTGGTGCGCCACGAGCAGGCCGCCGTCCACGCGGCCGACGGCTACGCCCGCGCCACCGGCGACGTCGGCGTCGCGCTGGTCACTTCGGGGCCGGGCCTGACCAACGCGGTCACGGGCATCGCCACCGCCTACATGGACTCGATCCCGATGGTGATCATCTCGGGCCAGGTGCCGACGGCGGCGATCGGGCTCGACGCGTTCCAGGAATGCGACACGGTCGGCATCACGCGGCCGATCGTCAAGCACAACTTCCTCGTCAAGGATCCGAAGGATCTGGCGATGACGATGAAGAAGGCCTTCCACATCGCACGCAGCGGCCGTCCGGGCCCGGTGGTGGTGGACGTGCCCAAGGACGTCTCCTTCAAGAAGACCCCCTACAGCGGCTATCCCGACAAGGTCGAGATGCGCTCGTACAACCCGGTGCGCAAGGGCCACGGCGGCCAGATCCGCAAGGCGCTGCAACTGCTGCTGACGGCCAAGCGCCCCTACATCTACACCGGTGGCGGCGTGCTGCTCGGCAACGCCACCAACGAGCTGCGCACCCTGGTCGACATGCTCGGCTACCCGGTCACCAACACGCTGATGGGTCTGGGCGCCTATCCGGCCAGCGACCGCAAGTTCCTCGGCATGCTGGGCATGCACGGCACCATCGAAGCCAACAACGCGATGCAGAACTGCGACGTGCTGCTGGCCGTGGGCGCGCGCTTCGACGACCGCGTGATCGGCAACCCGAAGCATTTCGCACAGAACGAACGCAAGATCATCCACGTCGACATCGACCCCTCGAGCATTTCGAAGCGCGTCAAGGTCGACATCCCGATCGTCGGCGACGTCAAGGACGTGCTGACCGAGCTGATCTCGATGATCCGCGAGAGCACGGTCCGGCCCGACGCCGGGGCGCTGGCCAGCTGGTGGAGCAMGATCGAGGAATGGCGCGGCAAGGACTGCCTCAAGTACGACCGCGGCAACAAGGATGTGATCAAGCCCCAGTACGTCGTCGAGACGCTCTGGAACATGACCAAGGATGCCGATACCTACATCACGTCCGACGTCGGCCAGCACCAGATGTGGGCCGCGCAGTACTACCGCTTCGACGAGCCGCGCCGCTGGATCAATTCGGGCGGCCTGGGCACGATGGGCGTGGGCATTCCGTACGCGATGGGCATCAAGCTGGCCAAGCCTGAATCCGAGGTGTTCTGCATCACGGGCGAAGGCTCGGTGCAGATGTGCATCCAGGAGCTCTCTACCTGCCTGCAGTACAACACGCCGATCAAGATCTGCTCGCTCAACAACCGCTACCTCGGAATGGTCCGCCAGTGGCAGGAGATCGAGTATTCGGGCCGCTACAGCCACAGCTACATGGACGCGCTGCCCAACTTCGTGAAGCTGGCCGAGGCCTACGGCCATGTCGGCCTGCTGATCGAACGGCCCCAGGACGTGGAGCCGGCGCTGCGCGAGGCGCGCAAGCTCAAGGACCGCACCGTGTTCATGGATTTCCGCACCGACCCGACCGAGAACGTGTTCCCGATGGTCAAGGCGGGGATGGGCATCACCGAGATGCTGCTGGGGTCCGAAGACCTCTAACAGACGATAAGCCGGTCCGCTGCGCGGACTCGGCTCCTTCATTAACTTTTTTCCTGGCGAATCTATTGCTTGTCGAGCCCGCGCATTACCGTGCGCGGGGGAGGGCGGCGAAAAGAGGAGTCCTGCTGACATGAAACACATCATTGCCGTGCTGCTCGAGAACGAGCCCGGTGCACTCTCCCGCGTCGTCGGCCTGTTCTCGGCCCGCGGCTACAACATCGAATCGCTGACCGTCGCGCCGACCGAGGACCCGAGCCTCTCGCGCATGACCATCGTCACCGCCGGCTCGGACGACGTGATCGAGCAGATCACCAAGCACCTGAACCGGCTGATCGAGGTCGTCAAGGTGGTCGACCTGACCGAAGGCGCCTACACCGAGCGCGAGCTCATGATGGTGAAGGTGCGCGCGGTCGGCAAGGAGCGCGAAGAAATGATGCGCATGGCCGAGATCTTCCGCGGCCGCATCATCGACGTGACCGACAAGAGCTACACCATCGAGCTCACCGGCGACCACGGCAAGAACGACGCCTTCCTGGAAGCGATCGATCGCGGCGCGATCCTCGAGACCGTCCGTACCGGCGCCAGCGGCATCGGCCGCGGCGAGCGCATCCTGCGCGTCTGAACCCATCCATCCACACACCACCGAATCAACGAAGGAGCACTCTCATGAAAGTCTATTACGACAAGGACGCGGACCTGAGCCTCATCAAGGGCAAGACCGTTGCGATCATCGGCTACGGCAGCCAGGGCCATGCACACGCGCAGAACCTGAACGACAGCGGCGTCAAGGTCGTGGTCGGCCTGCGCAAGGGCGGCGCATCGTGGGACAAGGTCGGCAAGGCCGGCCTCAAGGTGGCCGAAGTGGCCGACGCGGTGAAGTCGGCCGACGTGGTCATGATCCTCTTGCCCGACGAGCAGATCGCCAGCGTCTACAAGAACGACGTCGCACCGAACATCAAGGAAGGCGCTTCGCTCGTCTTCGCACACGGCTTCAACGTGCACTACGGCTTCGTGCAGCCGCGCGCCGACCTCGATGTCTGGATGGTCGCTCCGAAGGCTCCGGGCCACACCGTGCGCAGCACCTACACCCAAGGCGGCGGCGTGCCCCACCTGATCGCCGTGCATGCCGACAAGAGCGGCAAGGCGCGCGACCTGGCGCTGTCGTACGCCACCGCCAATGGCGGCGGCAAGGCCGGCATCATCGAGACCAACTTCCGCGAAGAGACCGAGACCGACCTGTTCGGCGAGCAGGCCGTGCTGTGCGGTGGCACGGTCGAACTGATCAAGGCCGGCTTCGAGACGCTGGTGGAAGCCGGCTACGCGCCCGAAATGGCGTACTTCGAATGCCTGCACGAGCTCAAGCTGATCGTCGACCTGATCTATGAAGGCGGCATCGCCAACATGAACTACTCGATCTCGAACAACGCCGAATACGGCGAGTACGTGACGGGTCCGCGCATCGTCACCGAAGAGACCAAGAAGGTCATGAAGCAGGTCCTGAAGGACATCCAGACCGGCGAATACGCCAAGAGCTTCGTGCTCGAAGCCGCCGCCGGCCAGCCCGCGCTGATCAGCCGTCGCCGGATCAATGCCGAGCATCAGATCGAAGTCGTCGGCGAGCAGCTGCGCGCGATGATGCCCTGGATCAAGAAGAACAAGCTGGTCGACCAGACCCGCAACTGATCGGAGCCTTCCGACGCCAGAAGGGCCACCACGCGGTGGCCCTTTTTCATGGAGGCGCGCGTTGCGCCTGAACTACACTGCCACCGATGTTTGCCACCCCCCGTCCTGCCCCGTACCTGAGCCCCTTCTGCGCTGGAGGCCGACCCCATGCATGACGACACGCTTCCCGACGAGGTGCCCACGCGCAAGCGCCGCAAGGGCATCTACATCCTGCCCAACCTGTTCACGCTGGCGGCGCTCTTCGGCGGTTTCTATTCGGTCGTGATGGCGATGAATGCGCGCTTCGACCTTGCGGCACTCGGCGTCTTCGCCGCGATGATCCTCGACAGCCTCGATGGCCGCGTGGCCCGCATGACCAACACCCAAAGCGCGTTCGGCGAGCAGATGGATTCGCTGTCCGACATGGTGTCCTTCGGCGCCGCGCCCGCGCTGATCGCTTACGAATGGTCGCTCAAGGGCCTGGGCCGCTGGGGCTGGATCGCGGCCTTCGTCTACTGTGCCTGCGCGGCGCTGCGGCTGGCGCGCTTCAACGTCAACACCGGCGTGGTCGACAAGCGCTGGTTCCAGGGCCTGCCGTCGCCCGCAGCGGCGGCGCTGGTGGCGGGTTTCATCTGGCTCATGACCGAATGGGGAAAGCGCGGCGGCGAGGTGCTGTACCTCTCGTGGAACCAGATYACCTGGATCACCTTCGGCTTCACGCTGTATGCCGGGCTCTCGATGGTGACCAACGCGCCGTTCTACAGC
>NZ_JBFUCI010000345.1:0-7100 GCF_056405335.1 Variovorax sp. P1_H12_2 | reverse complement strand
CGGTCATGTTGCCCGCGTCCTTGAAGCGCTGCAGCGTCTTGCCGGGCCACACGGTGTCGTCCGAGGCGCGCGCCGCGAGGCACAGGTGGGTGAGGGCGATGCCCGCCAGCGCGCGCCGGCCCGAGGAGACCGGGTCGGGCTGGTAGGCACCGGTGTCGCGGTTCTGCTCGTAGGCCTGTTCCCAGTCGGCGAACAGCGCGGTCGCGAGCTGCGCCCGCATCGCCTCGCGCACCACATGCACGCGCTGCGGATCGACGATGTCGAGCTGCTCCGCGATGTAGGTCTCGGAGGGCAGGGTGAGCACCAGTTCCTTGAACGCGGCATCGAGCTGCGGATGGCGCAGCACGCTGCGCATCGCGTCGACGAAGGCGGCGTCGAGCGGCTGCTCGTGGGCCGAGGCCGGCTCGGCGATCGCGCGCACGGCGGCGCGCAGCGCCAGCCGCTGGCCGGCTTCCCAGCGGTTGAAGGGGTCCGGGTCGTTGGCCAGCAGGGTCAGCAGCTGGGCGTCGCTGTAGGCGTAGTCGAGGATCACCGGCGCGCTGAAGCCGCGCAGGATCGAAGGCACCGGCTCGGCGTCGATATCGACGAAGGTGAACTGTTCGCCGGCGCGCGTGAGCACCAGGGTGCGCGTGCCCTGGGTGGCCTCGGCCTCGCCTTCGAGCCGCAAAGGCAGCTCGCGGCCATCGGCGCCCAGCAGGCCGACGTTGACCGGGATCACGAACGGATCCTTGGCCGGCTGGCCCGGCGTGGGCGCGCAACTCTGCACGATGCTCAGCGTGTAGCTGCGCGCTGCCGAGTCATAGACGCCATGGGCGGCGAGGCGCGGCGTGCCGGCCTGGCTGTACCAGCGCTTGAACTGCGGCAGCAGGCGCGCGAGCTCGGTGTCGGGGTTGGCATCGGCGATCGCCTGCGCGAAGTCGTCGCAGGTCACGGCCTGTCCGTCRTGGCGCTCGAAATACAGCGTGATGCCGCGCTCGAAGCCCTTGCGGCCGACCAGCGTCTGCATCATGCGCACCACCTCGGCACCCTTCTCGTAGATGGTGACGGTGTAGAAGTTGCTGATCTCGATGTAGCTGTCGGGCCGCACCGGGTGGGCCATCGGGCCCGCGTCCTCGGGGAACTGGGCGGTGCGCAGCACGCGCACGTCCTCGATGCGCTTGACCGCGCGCGCGGAAGGCTCGGCGCACAGGTCCTGGCTGAACTCCTGGTCGCGGAAGACCGTGAGGCCTTCCTTGAGCGAGAGCTGGAACCAGTCGCGGCAGGTCACGCGGTCGCCGCTCCAGTTGTGGAAGTACTCGTGGCCGACCACGCTTTCGATGTTGCCGTAGTCGGCGTCGGTGGCGGTGGCCTGGTTGGCCAGGACGTACTTCGTGTTGAAGATGTTCAGGCCCTTGTTCTCCATCGCGCCCATGTTGAAGTCGCTGGTGGCGACGATCATGAAGCGGTCGAGGTCCAGCGGCAGGCCGAAGCGGGCTTCGTCCCACAGCACCGAGTTGACGAGCGAGTTCATCGCGTGCTCGGTCTTGTCGAGGTCGCCGGCGCGCACGTACACCTGCAGCAGATGCTCGCGGCCGTTGCGCGCCTTGATGCGCTGCTCGCGCGCCACCAGCTTGCCGGCGACCAGCGCGAACAGGTAGCAGGGCTTGCGGAAGGGGTCGACCCACTTGGCGAAGTGGCGGCCCTCGGGCAGCTCGCCCTGCTCGACCAGGTTGCCGTTCGACAGCAGCACCGGGTAGGCGGCCTTGGCGGCGCGCAGCGTCACCGTGTAGCTCGACATCACGTCGGGCCGGTCGAGGAAGTAGGTGATGCGGCGGAAGCCTTCGGCCTCGCACTGCGTGAAGAAGGTGTCCTCGCTCACGAACAGGCCCATGAGCTTGGTGTTCTTGATCGGACAGCAGGTGGTGAAGATCTCGAGCTCGAAGGTCTCGGGCAGGTTGTCGATCACCAGCTGCTCGGCTTCCATGCGGAACGATGCGCCCTGGCCGTCGACCAGCACGCGCGCCAGGTTGAGCTCGTCGCCGTCGAGGCGCAGCGGCTCGGGCGCCACCTCGGGGTTGCGGCGCAGCCGCATGCGGTTGAGCACCCGCGTCTTGGCGGGGTCGAGATCGAAGGTCAGCTCGACCGTGTCGATCCAGTAGGCCGGCGCGCTGTAATCCTCGCGACGGATCGCGATCGGTTGGCCTTGGGCATCACGCAGCAGCATCGAGAGTCTCCAGGAAGTTTGAGTTGTTCAATTCGTCGTAGTCGCGCACGGCCGCGATCACATGCGGCCCCGCGAGTTCGCAGGCGCTGTGGGTGGTGCAGACCGCCACCGCGAGCATGCCGCCGCGGCGCGCGGCCTCGATGCCGAAGGGCGCATCCTCGAAGACGATGCAGCGCGAGGGCTCGACGCCGATGCGGCGCGCGGCCTCGAGGAAGATCGCCGGCTGAGGCTTGCCTGGCAGCCCCTCGTCGCCGCCCACGATCGCCAGCGGCGCCGGGTCGGGCCGCAGGTTGGACATCGTGAAGGCGATGTTGTGCTTGTCGCCCGCGGTGCCGACCGCCACCTTCAGCCCGCGCGCGACCGCGGCCCGGTGGAAGGCGCTGAAGCCCGTCACCTCGCGGAACTGGGCGCCGAAGAGCTCGCGGTAGATCGATTCCTTGCGGTGGGTGATCTCGGCGCTCTCGGCTTCGCTCACCTCGCGGCCCATGAGCTCGCAGGCGCATTCGAAGGCGGTGCGGCCGGTGGTCCGGCGCATGAAATGCGGGACGTCGATCTCGATCCCGTGGCGCACGCCGTACTCGACCCATGCCTTGGCGTGCCAGGGCATGGAGTCGACCATGGTGCCGTCCATGTCGAAGATCAGGGCTTGCACCTTGTGCAGAGTCCTCATTCGGAAACCCCCAAGTTGTCGATCGATCCGCGACGCAGAGCGCCGGCGCGGCCGAGGCCAGGAACACCGCGGAACCGGCTTTGCCGGGCCGCTCGTGTTGCCCCCGGCGAGGGGGTGTGCGGCCACACGAAGTGGGCCAGCCTGGGGGTGAGCTTCATCTACACGCCTTGCTTCAAGGACGCTTCGATGAAGGCATCGAGGTCGCCGTCCAGCACCTTCTGCGTCGCCGAGATCTCGACGTTGGTGCGCAGGTCCTTGATGCGGCTGTTGTCCAGCACGTAGCTGCGGATCTGGTGGCCCCAGCCGACGTCGGTCTTGCTGTCTTCCAGCTTCTGCTGCTCTTCCTGGCGCTTGCGCATCTCGTGGTCATACAGGCGCGAGCGCAGCCGCTTCCAGGCGACGTCGCGGTTGCTGTGCTGGCTGCGGCCGTCCTGGCACTGCACCACGATGCCGGTCGGGATGTGCGTGAGCCGCACCGCCGAGTCGGTCTTGTTGATGTGCTGGCCGCCGGCGCCGCTGGCGCGGAAGGTGTCGGTGCGCACGTCGGACGGGTTGATGTCGATCTCGATCGAATCATCGATTTCCGGGTAGACGAAGATGCTCGCGAAGCTGGTGTGGCGCCCGCCCGAAGAGTCGAAGGGCGACTTGCGCACCAGCCGGTGCACGCCGGTCTCGGTGCGCAGCAGGCCGAAGGCGTAGTCGCCCTCGACCTTGATGGTCGCGCCCTTGATGCCCGCGGTGTCGCCCGGGGTCTCGTCCTCGATCTGGGTCTTGAAGCCCTTGCGCTCCGCGTACTTCAGGTACTGGCGCAGCAGCATGCTGGCCCAGTCGCAGGCCTCGGTGCCGCCGGCGCCGGCCTGGATGTCGACGAAGGCGTTCAGCGGATCGGCCGGATTGTTGAACATCCGGCGGAATTCGAGCTGCTTGATGTCGGCTTCGAGCTTGGCGGCGTCATCGGCGATGGCCTGCAGGCCGTCCATGTCGCCGTCCTCCTTCGACATCTCGAAGAGTTCGGTGTTGTCGGACAGGCCGCTGGTGAGGCGGTCGAGCGTGACCACGACGTCGTCGAGCGACTTCTTTTCGCGGCCCAGTTCCTGGGCCTTCTTGGGGTCGTTCCAGACGTTGGGGTCTTCGAGCGACGCGTTGACCGTCCTCAGGCGTTCGGCTTTGGCATCGTAGTCAAAGATACCTCCGTAAATCGACCGTGCGGGCGCTCAGGTCCGCGAGAGTTGCGCCGATTTGGTTGATTTGCTCTGCATCCATGGGGTGTCCTGACGGTGTTCGGGGAAAACCGGGGATTTTCTCATGCCGGGCATGGCCCGGTTCCGGAGAGGGGGGAGGGGGCCCGGGGCCGCCTTCAGGACGAAAGAAAATCCTCGATCAGCCGGGCCACCGCGGCGGGCTGGTCGTGGTGCAGCATGTGGCCGGCGTCCTCGACACGGGCGATGCGCGCATGGGGCACTTTCTTCAGGCGCTCGTGGTACTCGTCCAGCGTGTAGCGGCCCTTCCACCATTGGCCCAGGCTGTCGTCCGAGGCCTCGACCGCCAGCAGCGGCGCGGCAATGGCCGCATACAGCGCCAGGATTTCGTCGACCCGGAACAGGTTGGCGTTGATGATCTTGTGGGCCGGATCCCCCAGGATCTCCCAGCGTTCGCCGCCCTCGGCGTGCGGCCGGACGGCCGACCAGTGGGCGGCCAGCCAGTCGGCCTTGTCGGGCGTCAGGCGCGGGTTGGTCTTCATGAGCCGGCGCGCCACGCCTTCGACGCCCGAATAGGTGGCCAGCGCCATTTCGCCGCGGTGCAGGCGCTTGAGCTCGTCGATCCACTTGCCGAAGCGTTCCGGCGCCTGCTCGGGCTTCAGCGCGGGCATGCCGAAGCCTTCGAGGTTGACGAGGCGGCGCACGCGCTGCGGCCGCACGCCGGCGTACTGCATGACCACGTTGCCGCCCATGCTGTGGCCGACCAGGTCGACCGGGGCATCGCCGGCGTAGTGGTCCAGCAGCCAGTCGAGGTCGGCCAGGTAGTCGGGCATCCAGTAGTTGTCGACGCGGCCGCCCTCGGTGAGGCCGAAGCCGCGCCAGTCGGCCGCGACCACGAAGCGCTCCTCGGCCATCGCATCGACCACGAACTGCCAGGAGGCCGCGACGTCCATCCAGCCGTGCATCAGCACCAGCGGCGGCCGGGAGGCGGAGGGCTCGCCCCACAGGCGCACGTGGTAGCTGAGGTGGCGGACGGGGACGAATTCGCTGCGCGAGGCACGGAGGGCTTGGTACATCGCGTCCGATGATACGGACCCCGGCCGGGCCGTGCAGTCGACTGCACGACACGACACGACACGCCTTCGCCTCAGCGGGTAGCATTTCGCCCATGCAAAAAATCCAGCTTGGTCAGAGCGACCTCCACGTCACGCCGATCTGCCTCGGCACCATGACCTTCGGCGAGCAGGTCGACGAGGCCACCGCCCACGCCATCCTCGACCGTTCGCTCGAACGCGGGGTCGACTTCATCGACACCGCCGAGATGTACGCGGTGCCGGCGCGCAAGGAAACCTTCGGCGCCACCGAAACCATCATCGGCCACTGGTTCGACAAGAATCCGGGCGCGCGCCAAAAGATCGTGCTGGCGACCAAGGTCGCGGGCCCGTCGCGCGGCATGCCCTGGGTGCGCGAGGGCAGCGGCATGACGCCGGCCGACATCGCCGCCTCCTGCGAGGCCAGCCTGAAGCGGCTCAAGACCGACGTCATCGACCTCTACCAGATCCACTGGCCGGAGCGCCACGTGCCGGCCTTCGGCCAGATCTACTACGACCCGAAGCGGGAAAGCTCGACCACCCCGATCCACGACCAGCTCGAAGCGCTGGGCAAGCTGGTCAAGGCCGGCAAGGTGCGCGCGATCGGGTTGTCGAACGAGACGCCCTACGGCGTGCACGAATTCGTGCGCCTGGCCGAGCAGCATGGCCTGCCGCGCGTGGCGACGGTGCAGAACGTCTACTGCCTGATCAGCCGCGCAGCCGAGAACGGGCTCGACGAAACCATGCACCGCCTGGGCGTCTCGCTGCTGGCCTATTCGCCGCTGGCCTTCGGCCTGCTGACCGGCAAGTACGACCAGAGCGGCACCGAAGGCCCGGACGCGCCCAAGGGCGCGCGCATCTCGAGCTACGAGTCGGTGCGCAAGCAGCGCTGGGGCCGCCCGGACGCGCTGAAGGCGGCGCGCCGCTACAACGCGCTGGCCCGCGAGCACGGGCTCACGCCGGCACAACTGGCGCTGGCCTTCTGCTACACCAAGTGGCAGGTGGCGAGCACCATCATCGGCGTGACCTCGGTCGCCCAGCTCGACGAGGATCTCGACGCCTGGGGCACCACGCTGTCGCCCGAGCTGCTGGCGGAGATCGACAAGATCCGCTGGGAATTGCGCGACCCGGCTGCCTGAGACCTTGCGGGACAGAGGATGAAACACCCCCGAAGCGCCTGCGGCGCCTCCCCCTCAAGGGGGCGATACCAGCGGCCCGGCAAAGCCGGTTCCGCGGTATCCCTGGCATTCGGCTGCGCCGGTTTCATGCATCGCGGGTCACGCGTTCGGGTAGTGGACCACTGACTAGAAACCGTGGCCAAAAAGACCCACGTCAGCGAAACCCCCGCCACCCAGCTGCTGCGGGCGAACGGCATCGCCTTCACCGAGCATCCCTACGAGTACCTCGAGCACGGCGGCGCCCAGCACAGCGCCGAGGTGCTCGGGCTCGACCCCTTCACCGTGGTCAAGACCCTCGTGATGCAGGACCAGGACGCCAGGCCGCTGCTCGTGCTGATGCACGGCAACCGCACGGTGTCGACCAAGAACCTGGCGCGGCAGATCGGCGCCAAGTCGGTCGAGCCCTGCAAGCCCGAAGTCGCGAACCGGCACAGCGGCTACCTGATCGGGGGCACTTCGCCCTTCGGCACGCGGCGCGCGATGCCGGTCTACATCGAGTCGACGATCCTCGAACTGCCGCGCATCGCGATCAACGGCGGGCGCCGCGGCTACCTCGTGGGCATCGATCCGCAGGTGTGCCTCGGCCTGCTCGGCGCCAAGCCGGTGCAGTGCGCGCTGGCAGAATAGCCGGTTGCCTCGACCGGAGGCGTCCGGAGACACCGTGAGTTCCTATTTCCCCTCGTTGATCGCGATCGTCCTGTCCTACCTGCTGGGATCTCTGTCCTTCGCCGWGATCGTCAGCAAGACGCTCGGCATGGC
>NZ_JBFUCI010000344.1:0-7103 GCF_056405335.1 Variovorax sp. P1_H12_2 | reverse complement strand
GGTCAAGCTCACTGACAGTGAAGTGACATTCGACCCATTCGGCAAGGCGGGTTCCGTGATGGAAGTGGACCTAGCGCGGCGGGAAGGAACTTCACTGCGAGATGCGGCCGATATGCTACGCGCTTCCGACGCAATGGCAAGATGATCGGCCTCCCGCCGATCTAGCGGCGTTTTGGTGCGCCGCTGACCGCTTATATCCTTACCGGAGATCACGCTCTCTGAAGGTGATGACCGTAGCCAACGCAATTGAACAGGGCCGCGAAGCCATGGCGCGTCGGGCGTGGGCGCGCGCCTACCGCGCGTTCGTGAGGGCTGATCGGACGTGTCCCCTCGACCCGCAGGATTTGGCGCATCTGGCCGTCGCGGCCTACATGCTGGGCCGCAACGACGATCACCTGGAGTGCATGAAGCGGGCAACCTTCTCCTGCCCACACTGCGGCCCAGCACATGCAGCAGGAAGCGCCGCATGAATTCATCGGCATCGAGCGTCATCGTCTTCGAGCGTGTGCGGCCCTTGGCCCGGCAGTCCTTCCAACGGAAGGTGACGCGGCGATCGTCAAGAGAGATCAGCCGGCTGTTGGAGATTGCGACCCTGTGCGTGTAGTGCGAGAGATAGGCCAGCACCGCCTCGGGGCCGGCGAAGGGTCGCTTGGCGTAGACCACCCATTCGCACTTGCGCAGCGGTGCGAGCCACTCGGCGAACGCCTTCGCGTTGACCAGTGCGGCGTACTCGCCGAAGAATTGCAGCCGACCGGCTCGGTGTGCGTCCTGGAGTTCTTCAAGGAAGCGCCGCCGGAACAGGCGCGACAGCACACGCACCGGCAAGAAGAACCCCGGCCGACAGGCGATCCAGCGTTCGCCGTCGGGCGCTACTCCGCCGCCCGGAACAATCCCATGCACATGCGGGTGATGCGTCAGCGCCGATCCCCACGTGTGCAGGACCAGGGTAGCGCCGATGCTTGCGCCAAGATGCTTCGAGTCAGCCGCGATGGTCGCCAAGGTCTCGGCGGCCATGTCGAACAGCAAGGAATAGATCGTGGCCTTGTTGTCGCGATACCAAGTGAAACCAGGAGATCCAAGACGTGCCGCCCACCCGGCGCACTGGGCGGATTTGATGGGGGGTGCTGGCGACCTTCTCCGCGGTCATTCAACGCTCGCATTGATGAGCGATCGCCGCATCACAAGCTTCTCATGCGCGCCGGCAGGCAACTAGCCGATACCTCCGGCGAGACGAGCCGATTCCGGCAAGGACTTAAGCCGAAGCATCGCCAGCACGCCGAGAGCTGGACCTGGGGCCAGAAACGCAAACACCCACCGCCATCCAAAGGCATCTGCGATCAATGGGATCAGCCAGATCGTCACGATCGTGAGGATGAACCCAACGGCAAGCTGCAGTGTCAACGCTGTTCCTACATAAGATTGATCGGCAAGCTCGGTGACCATCGCCGAAAACTGCGCAGAGTCGGCCACGACGGTAAAGCCCCACACCAAGCCGACGATGAGCAGCAGCCACGGGGATGAGCCGAACAGCAACCCGATCAGAATGCAGCAGCTCCCGGATACAGCCATCATCAGCGCGGTCGTTCTGGTCCTGCCCCAGCGATCTCCCAGGATACCGCCTACCCAACAGCCCAATGCCCCAACGGCAATGACCGCGAATGTCGCGAAGGCGGCAGCCGAGCCCACAGTCTTCCCTCGAGCTACCAGCGCCTCGGAGAAGAACGGCATGAACCACGCATACATGGCAAACAGCTCCCACATGTGGCCAAAGTAACCGAAGGAAGCCAGCCGGACGCCGCGGTTGGCAAATACGCGCCACACCTGCTTGGGATCGAATGTCGCCGTCGGGAAAGGAGAGGGACCTTCCTTCACTGCGAACTCTGCAATCAAACCACCAATCAGCGTCAAAGCGGAGGTCATGTAGATCACAAAGCGCCAATCCAGCCCACCGAGCCCATTGATAAGATGAGGCGTCGCTTGTCCCAAGACAATCGCACCAACGAGGATGCCGAGCGCGACTCCGCGGCCTCTCCGGAACCATGTGGCCATCAGCTTGAGGGCTGGGGGATACACGCCCGCCAGGAAGAAACCTGTTGCGAAGCGAAGCGCGATTCCGATGTCGCCTGCGCCAGCGAGCTCCAAGAGCCCGTTCGCGGTGGCAGCACCGATCGATCCGCCAAGGACTACATGCTTCGGCGGGACGATGTCGGAGAGATTCAGGAAGCTCGAGACCAGCGCGCCGCATACGAAGCCGAGTTGAACGGCGATGGTCAGCCATGCGGCGGCGTTGGCGGAAAGCGCCCACTCTTGCCGCAGTTGGGGGATCACCGCGGAGGCCGAGAACCACGTTGTCATCGACAAAACCAGAGTCAGTGCGAGCAGCGCCAACATTTGCCAGCGACCGGCACCCTCCTCCTCTGRCCCGTTCGAATTCATCGTCGTGCTCTAACCCGATTGTGTGGATCAGTGGGACTCTTGGGCAGCACCCAGGGCGTTCTTGATGTTATGCATGGCGGTTCCTCGCTATTTGTTGACCGCCGGAGGGCATTCTTACGGGAGCCGTTCCCTTCGAGCGAGAGCCTATCGCAAGCACCGTAGCACCGAAAGTAGCCAAATGGGACATGCTCCACCCGTAGCGCCTGCTGTGCCGGCAGTGCGGATTCATCGGCAGCATCTTCGCTTCGACGCCGGTTGCCTATGTTTGCGAGGGCGCGGACAGAAGGAGCATGCTTGATTTTCCAGTCGGCAGGCTGCGCCTCTGTGCGCAGCCATCCGGTGCGTCGACTCCCGGTGGACAGCAAATTTGCCTGTGTGGCTTCATCATCACCGGACCATGCGATTCCAGGTCAAGTTTTGTCGTGAACGGGGATCACTTCAACGGGGTGATTCACACGTGGTTGCCGCGCGACTGAGCCAGTGACAGACACAGCGCCGGCCGGGGCGCTCCAGGCGCGCAGCGTTTCAGCTGATTTCTTTCCCCGGAGGTTGGCTACAGCTCGACCGGACGATCCACTTGGGATGGCTCTATTGCTTGGACCAACCCGAGGCCGCGACGATCGGCTCCCATAGTTTTGTCTCGGCGGCAATGCGTTCGCTCAACTGAGCCGGGGTCGAAGCCTTGGGCTCGAACACAAGGCCGGCCATGCGCTGCTGCACCTTGGGAGCGGCAAGCGCCTTGCCGAGCACTTGGTTGAGGTGTTCGACTGCAGCTTTGGGGGTGCCGGCCGGCGCGAACATGCCAACCCAGAAGTCGACCTGCATCGGATAGCCCAGTTCAGCGGCCGTGGGCACATCAGGGAGGATGGATGAGCGCCGCTGTCCGACCATCGCGATGACTTTGAGCTTGCCGGCGCGATCGAACTCCAGGAAGTCGCCGAGCGCCGTGATGYCTGCAGTCAGGTGTCYGCCCGCGAGGTCCTGCACCATCGGCACCGAGCCGCGAAATGGCACTGTGGCCAGCGGCACACCCTGACGCTTGGCGAGCGCATCTATCTGGAACTGCGGCTTGCTGCCGGCGGCCGAGACGCCGATGTTTCCCGCCTTGGGATCGGCCTTCGCCGCGGCCAGAAGGCCCGGCAGGTCCTTGATGCCGCTGGCCTGGCTTACCGCCAGAGCACCTGCGTAGTTGGCGACCAGCCCGATCGGCGCGAAGTCGTTTGCGACATTGAAGCCTGGATGGGCGAGCGTCAGCGGGATGATCACCGCCGTGTGGTCGGGCGCGATCATCAGCGTGCGGCCATCGGGCGCAGCACGCTTGAGCGCCTGGGCTGCGAGTTGGCCGCCGGCGCCGGTCTGGTTCTCCACCGTCACCGGCACGCCCAGTTCTTCGCGCATCTGCTCCGCCACCTGGCGCGCCACGACGTCGATGGTGCCGCCGGCCGGAAAGCCCACCAGGATGCGGATCGGCCCGGTGGGAAACGGGTCTGCCGCCCAGGCAGGAGAAGTGGCGGCAGCGATGGCGAGAGCGGTGAGGCCGAGGATCTGACGTCGAATGAGGTTGAAGACTTTCATCGAATACTCCTGATGGGGAATGGAAGGGCGGGTGCCTGAGCGGGTGGCAAACTTCGCAAGAGCTAGGCCGCCAGCAAACATTCGCGCGAGACGCTGCGCGCGTCGATTTCGATCTCGAGTTCCTTGATGGGTGGACGCACCCAGTGCCAGCCCAGTCCGCCGGCCAGAGCGCCGCGCTCGGCGAGTTCACACTGCATGGCGTGGTGCAGGTCGTGAACGGTGTAGAGGCGTGTGTCGGCCACGTCGGCCCAGTCGACGCCCATCAGCGCGAAGCGCGACTCGAGGTCGCCGATGGCGAAGCGCAGCTTGTCGATCAGCGCCTCCGCCGAGGTCTCGCCGAGGCGAACAATGTTGTCGCGGTAGCCGGGGCGGTCCGGGCACTCGGCGGCTCCGGAGGTCACGAAGTCCCGTGTCCTGGCTGACGCCGGTGCACGCAGCGTGTAGCTGAATGCATGGAAGCTGGGCTCGCGCGGAGCATCGACGGCTGGCACCAGATTGCATCGCGCCACGGGATTGATGTCGTCCTTGAAGAGCCCCCACTCGGCCAGCGGTCCGACGTAGGCACGGTTGAAGGCGATGAATCTCGGCTCGTCCATCGGTGCAGGCGAGCGCAGCTCGCAGGCGCACAGCGCCGTCAGCGGGCGCCCCAGAGAGGTCAGGTGGGACCGGATGCGGGCGAAGCCCTCGGCCAGCGCCACCGGCCGCCGAAACCGCGCGCGCTCGATGAGGTGCCCGTCATCAGCGATCACCGCCGCCGAATACTGGAAGCCGCCGGCGAGGTAGTGGTAGTTGCCGGCCGGAAACGCGATGGTCTGGATCATGAGTTTCAACACTTATTAACTACGTATTCGTAGTATTAAATGGCTGGACCCCCACAGTGCATATAGGGATAACCCTAGCGCGATTCAGCCGGCGGGCTATCCGCCGAATCCCAGCATCTTGCGCAACAGCGCTATGAGCTGGTTTCGCTCGGACGCGCTGAGCCGACTCGCAAGGGCATCGCGGTATTCGATCGCCTTGGCCGTGGAGTTCAGCAGCGCCTGCTGGCCTTCGTCTGTGAGGGAGAGGCAGAAGCTGCGCGCATCGACGCTCGATCGCTCGCGGTGAAGCAAGCCCTTTGACACGGTTCGCTGCACCAGATCGCTGCAGGTGTTCAGGTCCAATCCGATGTCCTGTGCCACTTCACTCTGCGATGCGCCGGGGCGCTGGTCGACTGCGACCAGCAACGCAAGTTGGCGTGAAGTCAGTGCGGTGCCGTAAATCTGCGGAAACAGAGCGTCCGCTTCGAAATGTGCCCGGCGCAGGAGATGGGGCAAATGATTCAGCAGCTTGAAGTTTGAATTCGCCATTGCGGAGTGCCGTCAGGTTGAAAGCTTGCCGCGTGCCTACGTGCAGCAAATGATGTCAAGGAAGGAACCCTTCCGCGGCGTGGGCGATTGTGCTTGAAGCGCACCACGGCCGATGACCGATCGCCCCGCCCCCCTCACTCGGCCGCCGGCCGGCTACGCCGATTGGCTGGCCGCGCCACACTTGACGGCGGCGCGAGGTTTCATCGARTTGCGGCACCAGGTCCGTGGCCGTTGCAAGAGGGCACGACAACAGTTGCGAGTCAACCGGTGCCGGGCGAGGTCCGCGAGCGCACAATGCGCAGCTTGCAACCCGCGGTGATCGCCGTGCCAAGGAGCGCGTCCATGAGCAATGACAGCCGATCCGTTCTTGTTACGGGCGCGAGCGGCGGTATCGGACGCGCCGTCTGCGCCCGGCTGGCGCAATCGGGGCGTGCGCTGGTGCTTGCGGCTCGCGATGAAGGCAGGCTGCTTGCGCTTTGCGATGAGCTGAGGTCGGTTCGCCCAGGCCGCTACGAAGCCATCCCAGTGGAGATGGGTGACGACGTCGCCGTCGCCGCCTTCGGTGAGCGGCTCGTCGACCAGGGTATCGTGCTCGATGGCGTTGTATTGATGCCGCCGCAGATGACTCCGACGAACGATTGCCTGCCGCCCAACGACACCTGGCGCACGCTGTTCCAGCGCAGCTTCATCGGCCCCTTGGGGCTTCTGAAGGCGGTTATCCCTGCGATGAAACCCGAGCCGGCCCAGGGCCAGCGCGTCAAGGTAGTGATCATCTCGGCCGTCACGTCGGTGCAAGCTCTCGGGAACTATGCGACGAGCAACGTTCTGCGCTGTGCCTGGCTGGCCGAGGCCAAGACGCTCGCGTTCGCCTTGGGCGAGCGTGGCATCCACATCAACACCTTGTCACTCGGCGGCACGCTGACGCCCGACTACACAGCCTCGGTGCAACGGCGCGCCGATCGGGCGGGCGTCAGCCTCGCTGAGCGCCTGGCCGACGAGACCTCGAACATTCCGCTGGCCAAATACGGCAGGCCGGAAGAAGTTGCCGTGGTCGTTGAGCAACTGCTCGGTGCATTCTCGGATCACATGACCGGCGCGAACTTGCTGCACGACGGCGGATTCACCCGCGCGTACTGAGGGGAAGCCGAGGACAGGGTCGCCGCAATCCCCGTGGCGGTCGGACGCGGGGCATGAGATAGTGAATCGTTCTGCACTCTCTTGACCCAGCATGCGCTTGCAGCGGAAAACCGTCATCGTCATCGGCCTTGCCGTGTTGACGGTGCTGGTGGTCGTGTGGTGGCAGTGGCCCGTGCGCGTGGAAGTTGCACTGCCCACGCGCGGCCCCGCCATCGAGGCGGTGTATGCCACCGGCACCGTCGAGCCGACCGTGATGGTGCCAGTGGCGCCGCGCGTCGGCGGTCGGCTGGTGGCGATCGACGCTCAAGAAGGCGAGAAGGTCAAACGCGGGCAGATGCTGGCGCGCATCGAGTCGATTGACCTCGATCAGACCGTCGAGGAGATGCGCGCGCGCGAACAGCTGGCGCGGGCCCAGTTCGAGCGCACACGAGTTCTGGTGGCGAAGAGCTTCGTCGCCCCGGCCGAGCTCGACCGCACGCGTAGCGAGCTGCATGCCGCGCAAGCAGCGGCCAGGCGGGCCGAGGCGCAGCGCGACTACAACCAGCTCGTGGCCCCGGCCGACGGCGTGATACTGCGCCGCGATGGCGAAGCCGGCCAGTTCGTGCC
>NZ_JBFUCI010000343.1:0-7113 GCF_056405335.1 Variovorax sp. P1_H12_2 | reverse complement strand
CACCAGGGCCACGGCGCTGCTGGCAAAGCCCGACAGCGCCAGCCCGAGCGCGGCGGCCGTCCCCATGTCGGCGCCGGCGGGCTTGGCCGCGTCGGGCGTGTAGGCCAGCAGGAAGATCATCAGGGCGCCGATCACCACCGCGCTCACGGCGTAGTCGAGCGCCTCGGTCATCCAGACGATCACGGCGAAGGCCAGGATGGCGAGCATCACCTGTCCGGCCTGGGGCAGGCCCTGGGCCGCGGGCATCGATACGATCGCGAGCAGGGCCGCAAGCGCGGCGACGAGGCCGGCGCGCTTGACGATCGAGACCGGCGCCGGCGCGGCGGCAGGCGTGGGCGGGGCGATGGCGTTCATGGTTCTCCTGGTTCCAGATCCGGTCGATCTTCGGCGCTGGACTGGCGCCGGCCTTTGACATGGATCATCTCAGGTGAACGCGGCCCTGCGCCGGCCCTGCGCCAGCCCGGCGCCTCAGGTGCTGCGTCGATCGACGCGCATGCGCCGCAGCGGCGCGAGCGGAAGGTCCGTGCCGGGCAACAGGTCGGCCAGCGTGACGCCATCCAGGTGCGCCATGAAATCGTGCAGCGCGCCCTGCAGCACGCCGGCGAGGCGACAGTTGCCGGTCAGTGCGCAATGGTCATTCGTGCCGAAGCACTCGACCAGGTCGAAATCCGGCTCGACGCTGCGCACCACCGCGCCGAGGTTGATGTCCGCGGGCGCATGGGCCAGACGCATGCCGCCGCCCTTGCCGCGCACGGTCTCGATCCAGCCCTGCAGGCCGAGCTGGTGCGTCACCTTCATCAGGTGCGCCTCGGAAACGCCGTGGGCCTGCGCGACCTCGGCGATGGTGCACAGCCGCTGCGGCTGCTGCGCCACGTACATCAGCAGGCGCAGCGCGTAGTCGGTCATCATCGTCAGGCGCATGGGGCTTTCCGTTCACTTCGTCGCACGCAGGCGCAGGCCGGGCTTGAGCACCTGCGGCGCGGCCGCCGCGTCGACGCGGGGCCGGATCATCACGGGGAAGAAGCGCCACAGGTACAGCGCGAAGGCGAGCACCCAGGCGCCGGCCGACGCATGCAGCGAGCCGAGCGCCAGGTCCGTCGGCAGCAGGGCCAGCAGGCGCAGCGCGGCGGCGGCGATCACGAGCAGGTAGCAGGCCACCAGGGTGCGGTCCGCGCGCAGGGGCCGCCCCAGGTGGCCCAGGGCCGTGCGCGTCACCATGCCGATGATCAGCACCGACAGGCCGGCCACGGCGATCACGTGCACCGGCCAGGCCGCCCGCAGCACCCAGCCCGCCGCGTGCGCGGCCGCCACCAGCAAGCCTGCGCCGAGCGCGGCATAGCCGAGATACAGCACCCACAGCAGCGGCGCGCGCCGCACCGCCCAGGGCTTCCAGGCCATGACCTGCAGCAGTGCGATGGCACCGGCCACCGCCAGGGCCGCGGCCATGGCGGGCATCAGGCCCAGCAGCCCGAAGCCGATGGCCAGGCCGCCCGCGCCAACCTGCCAATGGCCGCTGCGCGTGTGCATGGGGATCGACAGGCCGGGCAGCGCGCGCATCGCGAAGAACGGAATCACGCGGCGCGCCAGCAGCAGTGCGATCACCGCCATGCACAGCAGGCCGGTGTCCAAGCGCTGCATCAGCAGCGCTTGGTCGCCCAGCCCGGCCGCGCGCAGGTACAGCGCATCGGCCACGCCAAGTGCCAGCACGAGCGGCGGCACGCCGTAGTTGCGCCGGCTGCGTGCGCCGTAGATGGCACGGCCCAGCGCGGCCGCGGCCCAGCCGAAGAACAGCAGTTCGCAGCACGCGGCCAGCCAGAAGGCGCCCTGCCCCGGCACGAGAAAGCCCACCCGCGCCAACACCCACAGCACGCTCAGCACACCCAGGGCGCGCCCCTTCAACGGATTGATCCCGGTCCAGTTGCTGCCCGCCGTGAGGAGGAAACCCACCGCGATGGTGGCGATGAAGGCCCAGAGCATCTCGTGCGCATGCCAGGCAACGCCGGCCAGCGTGCCGCCGAGCCAGCCTGGCGCGAACACCCACAAGGCCACCGAGACCGCGGCCCAGAAGCTGCCCGCMAGATAGAGCGGCCGGAAGCCCAGCTCGAGGAAGGCCTTCCACTGCGGCGGCGGCGCCCTCGTGCCCGCGGGCTCTTCGATGTGGAGCAGCTCAGCCATGCGACAACTCCGTGGGCAGGGCATCCGGATCGCGGCTTGCCTGGTAGCCCATCCACAGGCTTTGCGCGATGCGCTGCGCCATCGCCTGGGCCTCTTCGGCCATGGCGCGATTGGGTTGCGCGCCGGCGGTCTCGCGGAACAGGTCCAGCCAGCGCTCGAACAGCGCCGCGGTCAGGCCAGGCAGCACCGCGTGCTTGGGCATCGGCGCGCCCGTGAAACGGCCGGTGCGTCGCAGGATGGCCGACCAGAAGTCCACCAGCCTGGCCAGGTGAGGATCCCAGTCGTCGATGTGCGTTTCGAAGATCGGGCCCAGGACTTCGTCCTGGCGCACCCGCGCATAGAACGCATGGACCATGCGCGAGATTTCTTCCTTGGTGCACAACTCGGTGGCAGTCAATGTCCGCTCCTTGGCTTGCCGACGGCAACACTTCATAAGATTCATTTGCAATATATCTTATCGGCAAGCCATCTACGTGTAAACCCCAATATTTCTGTCAAATTCAATACATATAGTCCGTATAACCGGACAACCTGACATCCAATCTCGGACGTCAGCCAGACCGGGAATCCCGAGCCGCCGCGGCGTTGCCCGCGACAACGAGACCGTGATCGCCCCATGCGCATTTCGCCAACGATCGACCGTGACTCTCCGCTGCCGCTCTACGCGCAGGTCAAGCGCAGCCTGCAGGCCAAGCTCATGTCCTGGCCGGCCGAGGACGACCGCTTCTACACCGACCAGGAACTGCAGCGCATCTTCGGCGTGAGCCGGGCCACCGTGCGCCAGGCGCTGACCGAACTCGAGGGCGAAGGCCTGGTGCGCCGGCGCCGCGGCTTCGGCACCTTCGTCAACCGCGACAAGATCGAGGAGTCCTTCGCCGCGCGCAGCGACTTCTCGGGCCAATGGGCGCAGAGCGGCCGTTCGCTGCGGGTCGCCAACCTGAAGGTCGAACGCACCCCCTGCCCGGCCCATTTCGCGAAGGCGCTGGGCCTGCCCGCGCGCACCGAGGTGCTGAGCATGGAGCGCCTGCGCCTGTCGGGCGAGTTGCGCGTGGCCTGGGACCTGCGCTACATCCCGCTGGCCATTGCAGGAACGATCGCGCTCAAGGAATTCGAGAACGTCTCGCTGCTGCAGGTACTGCGGTCCCAGGTCGCGATCGAGCGCGCCGACACCCAGATCGAAGCCGCCCTGGCCGACGAGGAATATGCCGAGCGACTGAATATCCACCCGGCCGCGCCGGTCCTCGTGCGCGAGATGACCTACTTCGCAGCGGGAGGCAAACCGGCCTTCACCGGCATCTCGGTCTATCGCGCCGACCAGGTCCGCTACAAGTTCAGCGGCCCGCTCGAGCTCGATGGCGACATCGGGCGCTCCGATGTCCGCGTCAAGGCCGTCCAGCCCGCCGAGGCATGAAGCGCCCTCTTCCTTTCCCGCATCGGCCTGCATCCATGGCCCCAACTTCCACCGTTGTTTCGAGGAGTGTCGTGATGAATCGTGAACTGTTCCCGAAGATGTCTTTGTCGGTCCTGCTGGCGGCGACCCTGTCGTTCGCCGCAACGTCCTCCGCATTCGCGCAGGCCACCGTGAAAGTCGGCTCGATCCTCTCCGTCACCGGCCCCGCGGCCTTCCTCGGCGAGGACATGAAGGCCGGCATGGAGCTCGCGGTCGAGGAGATCAATGCCAAGGGCGGCGTGGGCGGCAAGAAGATCGATTGGGTGTTCTACGACGCCGAGAGCCAGACCCAGAAGGGCCTGACCGCCACGCGCCGCCTGCTCGACCAGGACAAGGTCGACATGATCGTGGGCGGCGGCAACATGAGCGGCATGGCGATCGCGATGCTCGGGCTCACCGAGAAGGCCTCGGTGCCCTTCATCTCGACCGAGGGCGCGATGGACATCGTGACGCCGGTGGCCGAGCGCCAGTGGACCTTCAAGAGCACGGCCGACGACGAGCAGGTGATGGAGCGGCTCGCCGACTACTACGCCAAGAAGGGCATCAAGAAGATCGCCTTCCTCGGCGACTCGAGCGGTTTCGGTCAGGGCGCCGCGGTCCAGCTCAAGAAGGTGGCGGCGCGCCGCGGCCTCGACGTGATGTACGAGAGCTTCAACCCCTCGGACACCGACCTCACGCCGCAGCTCGGCAAGATCAAGGCCGCCGGCGTGCAGTCGGTCATCTGCTGGACCGTCACGCCCGCCGGCGTGGTGTTCCTCAAGCAGGCGCAGCAGCTGGGCATGGAACAGATGAACCTGATCCACAGCTACGGCTTCGTCGACAAGCGCTACATGGACCTGGCCGGCGATGCGGCAAAGAACGTGCTGCTGGTGTCGGTCAAGTTCCCGATCGGCGCGCAGTTGCCCGACGGCGATCCGCAGAAGGAGCGCATCGCCGCGCTGACCAAGGCCTTCGAGGCCAAGTACAAGCGCAAGCCGAACCAGTTCGCCGCGCAGACCTACGACGCGATCTACCTCGCGCGCACCGCGATCGATCGCGCCGGCGGCGCCGACCGCACCAAGGTCCGCGACGCGTTGGCGGGCATCGACAAATGGCCGGGCGTCGGCGGCGTCTTCAATTTCAGCCCGCAGCGCCACTCGGGGCTGTCCAAGGATGACCTGGTGCTGCTGAGCTACCGCGACGGCGCCTTCCAGCTGGCCGACTACAAGTGATCCATCGCGAGGGAATGCAGCCATGACCAACGCCACCCTCTCGCAGTCCGCGGCGCCCCGGGCCCTGTTCCCCGATGCCGCCACCATCATCGATGTGCCCGAGAGCCGGTTCCCCTTGAAGCTCGGCGTCGAGAACCGGCGCATCCGCGAGCTGTTCCACACGGCGACCCGGATGCAATGGAACCCGGCCACCGACATCGACTGGGACCAGCTCCACCCGGAGCAGTACACCGACGAGCAGCGCCGCGCCGCGCGCATGTACTGGAGCCGGCGCGCCTGGGGAGAGTACGGCGCGATCTCGGAAAGCCCGGCGCTGCAGATCCGCTTCTGCCACGAGCGCTGCCCGCCGGACATGGCGCTGTTCTTCTCGATCCGCTCGCAGGAGGAATCGCGCCATGCCGAGGTCTGCTTTCGCATGGCCGAGGCCCTCGGCGGCTATTTCGACCAGCCGGCCGCAGTCGCGTTCCAGGGCTCGGTGGCCTCGCACGGCATCCGCAAGGTGGCGCTCGATCCGGCCATCTCGCTCGAAGGCACGATCGCGGCGCTGGTCTGCGCGGCCGAAGAGATCGCCTTCGACGTGTTCCGCCACCTGACCGAGATCACGGTGAACCCGGTCGCACGCCAGGTGGTCAAGGCCATCCTGCGCGACGAGGTGCGGCACTGCGCCTTCGGCTGGGCCTTCCTGGAGCAACGCATGCCGCAGATGAGCGCGCAGGAGAAGGACGTGGTGCGCCAGGCGGTCATCAACATGATCGAGAAGGTGGAGCTCAACGGCTACCACAGCTCCTGGCTCGCGCCCGCCAGCCCCTCGTCCACGGCCGAGATGGGGGTCGACGAGATCACCCACCAGGCCGGCCTGGGGGCGACCACCGAGGCCCTCGAGAAGCCGGTGTTCCTCCAATCGATCGCCGCGATGCGCGAACGCATGCGCGACAACTGGGGCATCGAGATCCCGATGTTCCGCCACCCGAAGATCGAGGGGCCGTTCTAGGCGCTGCACGCCGCTGGCCCGTTGCCTCCCCCGTCTTCCGCCGCCCGCCTTCTTCGTCGACCTTGCCAAGGAGCACCGCCGTGCCGCACCCCGATTCCGCCACCGCGTCGCCCGCACGCACCCCGATCCGCGTCGAGCGCCGCTTTCCGCTCGACCTGCGCCAGTCCGACCAGGCCATCCGCACGCTCTACGAGGATTCGAAGAAGGCCCGCTGGGCGCCCGAGATCGACATTCCGTGGGACGCCTTCGATGCCCGCGCGCACGACCCGGCCGCGCTCGATGCCGCACGGCGCGTCTGGAGCCGCCGCGCCTGGCTCGAATACACGGGCCTGGCCGAAACGCCGGCGCTGGTGATCCGCTTCTGCCTCGAACTCGACCGCGAGGCCGACCCCAAGTACTTCCTGACGGTGCGCAACACCGAGGAGGCATGGAACGTCGAGTCCTTCCATCGCTATGCCGAGGCCTGCGGCGGCTACCTGGACACGCCCGCCGACCCGCACTGGCAGCCGCTCTTCAACCGCGGACTGCACCGCGATGCGCTCGACGCCGACCGTTCGCTCGACGGCCACGTGCTGACCCATTGCACCTTCGGCGACGGCCTCGAGCATGCACTGGCCGGCGCCTGGCTCGCGCAGACCCGCGAGCCTGTCGCCAGGGCGCTGCTGGCGCGCTGCGTCGAGGCGCGCGAGCGTCATGCCCGCTTCGGGTGGCTCTACATCGAGCGGCGCGCGCCGCTGATGTCGAACGAAGAGCGCACCGCGGCCGTGCAGGCCCTGGTGCAGCACCTGATGCAGGTCGAACTGGCGGGCTCGCGCTGCGTCGGCCTTGCGACCGCGATCGACGCCTCGGCCGACATCGCCGACCTCGACCGCGTGGCCGCGGCGGGTCTCGGAGCCGCAGGCGCGCAGGCCGAGGTGCAGGTCTTCAGGCAATACCTCGCCGACTGCCGCGAACGGCTCGACGCCATCGGCCTCGAACTGCCGGCGCTCGACCATCCCCGGCTCGGCCGCCTCTGAACATCGAGCCCCTGGTGGATCAACTGCCCAACCTGCTGCTGTCCGGCATTTCGACCGGCAGCGTCTACGCGCTCGTGGCGCTCGGCTTCAACGTCATCTTCAAGAGCACCGGCGCGATCAACTTCGCGCAGGGCGAGTGGGTGATGATGGGCGGCATGGTCGCCGCCGCGGTCGTCGCCGCCCAGGTGCCGCTGGGCCTCGCGGTGCCCTGCGCGATCGCGGCCGTCGTGCTGCTCGCGCTGCTCAGCGAACGCTTCGTCGTGCGGCGCC
>NZ_JBFUCI010000342.1:0-7132 GCF_056405335.1 Variovorax sp. P1_H12_2 | reverse complement strand
GCGTCCACCCCGGACGCGCAATCCTATAGCGTTGTGCTGGCCAAGAGCGGACGTGAGCTAGAGGTTCGTCCTGAGGTGGGCCTTCTGGCCACCCTCGAATCTATGGGGGCCGACATCTCAGTGTCATGCGCAGGCGGTATCTGCGGTGCATGTCGTACGCGCTGGATCGAGGGGCCGCCGATCCATCGCGACCGCGTCCTGAGTCCCCAGGAACGCGCGCATGAAGTGATCGTGTGCGTTGCGGAGTGTGCTGGACCGCGCCTGGTTCTCGATCTGTAGGCGACGGCTTTGGAAAGCAGTGGACAAGTGGTTGCGCCGATCCTGGGCGAGGCGATKGGCGCCATACTCGTGCCAGAATCAGGCCCCACAGCAATTTCCAGTGATTCCCGTACAGCTGCGCAGTCTGACGAGAATCCCTTCAAAGTCTTGGCACTACATCTGAAGTACCTGCGCGTCCAAAGCGGACTGACGCTGGAGAATCTGGCCCGGGATTCAGGGCTGACGCGCAGTTATTTGTCGAAGATTGAGCGGGGCGTATCCACGCCGTCGATCGAGTCGGCGCTCAATATCGCCAAGGCCCTAGGTGTGACGGTAGACCGGCTCTTTGGGCAGCAGTCGGAAGTGGATGTCGTTTCGATTGTTCGGGGCAATGGGTCCATTGCAGGAGATCCGACGATGCATCTCTCGCTGGTCGCGGGCCTTCGCAACGACCGCGTGATGCGGGCGTTCATCGTGCGTCCGGGGAAAACCCAGAAGCGCGGCCGGATCATGAGCCATCATGAGGGCGAAGAAATCCTCTTTGTCCTGACCGGCCACATCGAAATGCAGATCGGGGCACGCAAGGAGCGCCTGGAGTCAGGCGACTGTGTGCAGTTCGACTCCACCATTCCGCACAAGCTGACCGCGCTCACCGACGAACCAGCTTCGGCGCTTGTCGTGATCGCCGCCACCGCATAGGTTCAGAGCCGCGGCTCGACCCGCAGCCTGAATCCGGCCTCAGGGGGGCGGCGCCAGCACCCCTTCCGAGGAGAATCGCCTCACCGTTGGCGCCAGCTTCAGCGGCGCCCCGGTGAGTTGCTGCACGGATTCGAGCGATGCACCCTCGAAAAGCGCCTGCACGACGAATCCATCGCCGGTGACGTCGATGATCGCGAGGTTCGTGAACACCTTGGCCACAACCCCCACCGCCGTGAGTGGCAAGGTGCAACGCTCTACCAGGCGAGGCTGGGCGTCGCGCGTGGTGTGCTCCATCATCACCCATATCTGTTTTGCTCCCACGGCCAGATCGATGGCTCCGCCAATGGCCGGCGGCGCACCGTTCAGGTCGCCGGTGGTCCAGTTGGCCAGGTCGCCGTGCTGGGATACCTGGAACGCACCGAGGATGGCAATGTCGAGGTGCCCTCCGCGCATCATCGAAAACGACAGGCTCGAGTCGAAGAAGGACCCGCCGCGGGCGAGCGTGACGGGCACCTTCCCGGCATTGATCAGATCCAGGTCTTCCTCTCCCTGGGCCGGTTTGGGACCGACGTTGAGGATGCCGTTCTCGCTGTGGAGCATGACCGATGTATCGGAGGGAAGATAGTCCGCCACGCTCGTCGGTGCTCCGATGCCGAGGTTGACGAACCCTTGCTTGGGAAGCTGGTGTGCGACCAGGCGCGCGAGTTCCAGTCTGGATAGAGAGTTCATGCGGGCCTCGAGAGAAAGACGCGATCGACAAAGATGCACGGGGTGACGATGCCTTCGGGGTCGAGCTCGCCGGGCTCCCGGAGTTCGTCGACTTCCACTGAGACCACCTCTCCGGCCGTAGCCATCACCACAGAATGATTTCGTGCCGTCTTGTTGTAGTTCAGGTTGCCGAGCGCATCGGCCTGCCGGCCCTTGAGCAATGAGAACTGCGCGCGCAAGGGCTTCTCCAGAAGAAACACGCGGCCATCGACCACGACCTTCTGTTTGCCCTTTTCGAACACGGTGCCCACGCCCGTCGGAGTCAGGAATCCGCCGAGGCCTGCGCCTCCGGCCCGGATGCGCTCGACCAGCGTGCCCTGCGGAACCAACTCGAGTTCAACCTCGCCGGCCCGGTATTGATCGGCGAACACGTCTGCGCTTCGCGGATAGGAGCAGATGATCTTCCGGACGATGCGCGCACCGAACCACAGGGAGAGATCCTGGCCGCCGGAGCCTGCGTTGTTGGAGATGACGGTCAGTTCGCGCACCCGCAGGTCCAAGACTGCCTCGATCATCCCGCGCGGAACCCCCGCGCCGCCGAAGCCCCCGACCATCACCGTGTCTCCGTCGCGCAGACCGCTGACTGCCGCGTTTGCGTCCTTGACGACCACATTTCTCATTGATCAGATTCCTTCTGTGCGGGCGGGCCCATAGTCTTTGGCCAGACCTTTGGCTATGCGTTCGAGCAGCATCTGGCTGGTGCCATCGCCGAATGCCGCCAGCCGTGTTTCGCACGACAGCATGGCAAGGCGGTGATCGGCGCTCGCGCCGGTGGCGCCCATTGCACGCTGGCACTGGTCGAGTGTCCAGACGGCCACGTCGACGGCGAACTTTTTCGCCTGCGCGGCCAGCGTCAGCGCCGCCTTTCCTGTTTGCACGGCAATCGCTGCGCGCAGCACGAGTGCATTGGCCGCCTCCAGGCGCAGTGAGACCTCCGCGAGCTCCCACCCGAATCCCTGGTGCCTGAGTAGCGGCTTGCCAAAGGCTTGCCTTGATTCCGCGTAGCCCACCGTCTCTGCCAAGGCCGCTCTGGCAGAGGCGACGCACATCGCCGCGACATGAACGCGTGCGGCGTTGACCGATGCCATGGAAGACTTGAAGGCCCGCCCTGGCGGGTCGAAGACACACCAGTCGGGAACGAAATGATCCTGGAAAACCAGGGATGCCAGTCGGAAGGACCGGGCGCCCGGCATGACGAGTTCTTCCCTTCGCAGCGTCGGCCCGTCAACCAGGGGCACCAGAAAAGACGCGATATCGCCGACTGCTTCCGCGCCGGCTGGGTCAACTCTTGCAAGCAGGTTTGCGCATTGGATGATCGAACCGTTGGTGATCCACGACTTCGTGCCGCTGATCAGCCATCCGCCGTCCACGCGCCGTGCCCTCGTCTTCAGCGCGGCCAGGTCGCTGCCGCCATCGGGCTCGGACATCGCGGGGGCGCACAACGTTCGCCCGCCCAGCATGGCGCCGAGAAGCTCGGCACGTTGCCTCTCGGAACCGAAGCGCGCCACGCGAGTCACGGAGCCTTGCAGATTGTTGATGGCGAAGGCGGCGGCAAAGCCATGCTCCGCCATCGTCTGGGCCACGCGGATCTTGCAGAGGAACGAGGCATCGTGGCCGCCGAATTCCCTTGGCGCTTGAAGTCCCAGAAAGCCTTCCTTTGCCCACCTGTCGATCCATGAAACATCGTAGGCGCGGCCCTGCGTGTGAGATCCCAGGAGATGGGCGCTGAATTCGCCGCGGCAGAAGTTGCTGGCGGCCTGGACGAGCGATCTTTCCGCCGCGGACAGTCTCTCGTCGTAGAGGTCGTAGAAGTTCATCGGGTTCGAATGCGCGGTCGGCAGTCGCTCAGCGGGCCAAGGGAGTCGTCAATGTTTTCGCCCAATCGTTCCAGAACACGATCTCCTTGGCCACCTGTTTGGTGTACAGATCGGGTGTCGACACCTTCACCGGAACGGCGCCGAGCGTCTCCAGCTGCGCCAGGAACTCGGGGCTCGTCACCACCTTGTCGAGCGCCGCCGCAATCTTCTGGACGACAGGAYCCGGCGTGCCGGCAGGCGCCGCAATACCGAACCAAGGCGAAAGATCGATCGGCTTGCTGCCGGCTTCCTGGAGCGTGGGCAGATCGGGGAACGCGGGCGAGCGCTCCGGCGCGGCGACCGCGAGGGCCTTGATCTTTCCGGCGCGGATGTGCTGGGCGACCGTCGCCTCGGTGAAGAAGCCGACCTGCACCACGCCGGCCAGGAGGTCAGTGATGGGCTGTGCGCCGCCCTTGTAGTTCACGAACGTCAGCTGCGTGCCGTTGCCCGCGTCGAAGAGCGTTCCGCCGATGTGCGACGTGGCGCCGAAGGTGCCGCCAAAATTCAGCTTGCCGGGGTTCGCCTTGGCGTAGGCGATGAGTTCCTTGATGCTGTTGATCGGCACGTCGGGATTCACGACGACGAGATTGCGCTGCTTGGCGACGTTCCTGACATAGGCGAAGTCCTTGAGCTGGTCATAGGAAAGCGTCGGGTTCAGGGCTTGGCCGCGCGTCTGCGAGGACTCCACCGCAACGAGCAGGGTGTAGCCGTCCGGCTTCGACTTGGCCACGGCGTCGGCACCGATGACGCCGCCGGCGCCAGCGCGGTTGTCAATGATGACCGTGCCATTGAGCTCCTTGCCAAGGGCCTGCGCAATCACGCGGGCAATGATGTCCGTGGGGCCCCCTGGCGGGAAACCCGCAACGAGCTTGATCGGCTTCGACGGATACGGCTCGTCGGCCAGCGCGGTGGTGATGGCCAGGCAGGCGAGGCCGGCGGCGACAAGCCATTTCTTGATGGAGTGGGGCTTCATGGGGCTTCCTTCTGCAGAAGTGAGGAGGTGGTAGAAGTATTGGCTACAGGACACATTGTGTCAATTAGGACTCGCATTGGGGTTTACGAGCAAGACTTGGGCCTGCGATCAAGTCGGGAGAAATATGCAAATTCAATCCGTCGACCCTGCAATGAAGTGCAGATCGCCCAATGAAAGTGCATGCGTGTCCGCATGTTGGTGCGGCCTTAGCGGATGCGTGCGCGCCTGGGAGAAAGCAGTGGATGTTCTCTAGACGATCGGTCTAGAATTGCCGCATGACAGAAAAACCCCAAGCGGCCGTGCGTCGCGGCAGGCGGCCTGCGCCAGCGTATGCGGCAACGCGCGACGTACTGATCCGATGCGGGATGGAGCTGCTCACCGAGCAGGGTTTCAGTTCGACGGGCTTGGATGCCGTGCTGAAGCGGGCGACTGTGCCCAAGGGTTCGTTCTATCACTACTTCGCGAACAAGGATGCGTTCGGAGCGGCCGTGATGGACGCCTATGACGACTACTTCAAGCGAAAGCTCGATCGATGGTTGTCGAACCAGGAGCGCGCACCGCTCGATCGGCTTGCCGACTTCATCGCCGATGCCTCCAGAGGCATGCGCAAGCACCGCTTCACACGGGGATGCCTGGTCGGCAACCTGAGCCAGGAGCTGGGTGCCCTTCCTCCGGATTTTCGCGAACGCCTCGACGCCATTCTTGTCGGCTGGCAGGAGCGGGTGGCTCGCTGCCTCCGGGAGGCTCAGTCCGCAGGAACCATCTCGGCAACGCTGGACGTCGAGCAGCTCGCCGAGTTCTTCTGGATCGCCTGGGAAGGGGCCGTGCTTCGAGCCAGGCTGGTGCAGACGGACCGACCCCTGAAGACCTTCATCGAGGCATTTCTGTCCAGCCTGGGTGTATGCGCCCAGGCCTCGCCGCGCAACGCAGCGGATCACTGAATTCTTATTGGAGCGAAAACATGTTCAAAGGCATCGTCGTGGAAAAAGACGCGGAAGGCTACCGCGCCTCGCTGGCCGAGATCGATGAAAACCGCCTGCCCACAGGCGACGTCACGGTCCGAATCGAATACAGCACGCTGAACTACAAGGACGGCTTGGCCATCACCGGAAAGGGTCCCGTCGTCCGGAGCTTTCCCATGGTGCCGGGCATCGACTTTGCGGGCGTGGTGGAGCAGAGCGACCATTCTGAGTTCAAGCCGGGCGACACGGTGGTGCTTAACGGCTGGGGCGTTGGCGAGACCCATTGGGGCGGGCTTGCACAGCGCGCGCGCGTGAAGGGCGATTGGTTGATTCCGCTTCCAAAGCGTTTCGGCGTCAGGGATGCCATGGCAATCGGTACCGCAGGGTATACAGCCATGCTGTGCGTGATGGCCCTGGAGCGGCACGGGCTGAAGGCGGGCGATGGGCCGGTGCT
Organism: Variovorax sp. P1_H12_2; assembly: GCF_056405335.1. NCBI lineage: Bacteria > Pseudomonadati > Pseudomonadota > Betaproteobacteria > Burkholderiales > Comamonadaceae > Variovorax > Variovorax sp. P1_H12_2. Next base: position 1,162 of record NZ_JBFUCI010000342.1, on the reverse strand, counting down.
CGTGACGGGTGCGAACGGCGGCGTCGGAAGCGTTGCGATCGCCCTGTTGGCCAAGCTCGGGTACACGGTCACGGCGTCCACGGGGCGGCTCGACGAGTCCGAGTATCTTCGGCGGCTCGGCGCCACCGACGTGATCGATCGCAGGGAGTTGAGCGAACCGGGCAAGCCGCTGCAGAAAGAGCGCTGGGTCGCCGCCGTGGACTCCGTTGGCAGCCACACGCTGGCCAACGTATGCGCGCAGCTTCGATACAACGGCGTGGTCGCTGCGTGCGGCATGGCCCAGGGGCTCGACCTGCCTGGGTCGGTCGCGCCGTTCATCCTCCGCGGTGTAAGCCTCATCGGCGTTGATAGCGTGATGCGGCCGAAGGCAGACCGTGTCGCGGCGTGGGAGCGGCTGGCGCGCGATCTGCATGGCCCGATCCTGGAAGACATTGCGACCGAGATTCCGCTGTCGCAAGCGATCGATGCAGCCGCCAGGCTCATGCGGGGCGAGATCCGGGGCCGCCTGGTCGTCGACGTGAACGCGGCATGAAAAAAGGGGCGGTCATGACGTATCGAGTTGCCGAGGCCATTGTCGACAGCATGGTCGCGCATGGCGCGGACCGTGCATTCAGCGTACCCGGTGAAAGCTTCCTGGCGCTCCTGGACGCGCTTTACGCGCGGCGCGACTTCGATCTGGTGACATGTCGCCACGAAGGATCGGCGGCCCTTGCAGCGATTGCGGACGCCAAGCTGACGGGCCGCGCCGGAATCGTCATGGCGAGCAGGGGGCCCGGGGCATTCAATGCTGCGATCGGCGTCCACGTGGCGGCCGAAGAAGCGGTTCCGCTGATCCTTTTGATTGGCCAGGTCGAAACGCCGAACTTGGGCCGCGGCGCCGTTCAGGAAATCGATTCCGCCAAAGCGTTCTCCGGCCTGCTGAAATGGACCGGTCGCATCGACAAGGCGGCAAGCGCCGCCGAAGTGATGGCCCGCGCCTTTGCCGCGGCTGCCTCGGGAACGCCGGGGCCGGTCGCCGTCGAGTTGCCCGAAGACGTCTTGACTGAAGTGGTCGAGCGGCAGCCCGCGCGGGTTCACGGCGTGGCACGCGCCGAGGCGACCCTGGAAGACGCGGTGCGCGTACATGATCTGCTTTCCAAGGCCAGCCGCCCGATCCTGATTG
>NZ_JBFUCI010000341.1:0-7154 GCF_056405335.1 Variovorax sp. P1_H12_2 | reverse complement strand
GCTTCGTGCTGTGGCCGCTGCATTTCAGCTTCGGGCAGCCCGCGGTCGAGGGCGCGCCGGCCTTCCTGTTCAATGCGCTGCGCGGCTTCGACCAGCCCTTCAACCAGGCCCCCTCGCTGCACATCGCGCTGGCCGTGATCCTGTGGGACTGGTACCGCCGCCTGATCCATGCGCGCTGGGCGCGCGCCGTGCTGCACCTGTGGGCCTTCGCGATCTCCGCCTCGGTGCTGACGACCTGGCAGCATCACTTCATCGACATCCCGACCGGCGCGCTGCTGGGCCTGCTGTGCGTCTGGCTGTGGCCGCTGGAGCGCGTGGTCGCGCTGCCGCGCGCGTGGCGGCTGGCGCGCGATCCGCAGCGCTGGAAGCTCGCGGGCTTCTACGCCGCCGGCGCCCTGCTGTGCCTGGCGATCGCGCTCGGCCTGCACGGCACCGCGCTGTGGCTCGGCTGGGCGGCCCTGTCGCTGGCGCTGGTGGCGCTCAACTATGCGGGCCTGGGCGCGCGCGGGTTCTGCATGGACCGGCACGGCCGCATGCACTGGGCCGCCCGCTGGCTGTTTGCGCCCTACCGGCTCGGCGCCGCCCTCAACGCCTGGCTCTGGACGCGGCGGCTGCCGGCATCGGCCGAAGTGGCGCCCGGATTGCGCCTGGGGCGCCTGCCGACCCTGGCCGAATGGCGCGCCGCCGGCGAGCCGCGGCTCGTGAGCCTGTGCGCCGAACTGCAGTTGCCGCCGGTGCCGCATGCGCGCTGYGTGCCGATGCTGGACCTGGCCGTGCCCTCCGTCCCGCAGCTGCGGCGGGCGGTCGCGGTGATCGAGGGACAGCGCCGCGGCGGCCAGTCGGTATGGGTCTGCTGCGCGCTCGGCTTCTCGCGCAGCGCGGCCTCGGTGGTCGGGTGGCTCGGACTGCACGGGGCCGAGGGCACGCTCGCCGGTGCGCACGAAACGGTGCGCCGGGCGCGACCGCAGATCGTGCTGCGCGCCGGCTGGCTGGCGCGGCTCGAAGAGCTGCCCACCTTGGGAGATCCGCGCCATGAATGAGAGCGACCGCGCCCTGTGCGTCGCCACCGCCGGCCTGCTGCGCGCGAGCGGCGCGATCGCCTTCTGGGGTCTCGCGCTCGCGGCGATCGCCGGCGTGGTGCTGTCGCTGACCGGGCGCTCGCTGCCGGCTGCGGCCTGGGCGTCTTACGCCCTGGTTGGCCTGCTCGGCCTGCCGGAACGCTACCTGGCCTTGCGCCTGCGCCTCGACGCCACGCTGTTCGAGGGGCTCGCCGGCGGCGCCATCGCCAACCTGCCCGCGCTCGATGGCGCACTCGAGAAGCTGGGCCTGCGGCGCGCCGCCGACGCCACCCGCCCGCTCGCCGAGCGCGTCCTCGGAACCCGGCAGTTGATGCAGCGCCACGGCATCGTGGTGGCCACGCAGACCGTCGTCTTCATCCTGGCGCTCGTCCTGCTGGACTGAGCCCTGCCCCCAAGAATCCCTAGGAGTTCCCATGAGTCCTTCCCCTTCCGGGGGCCTGCGCAGGCTCGCCGCCATCGCCTCGGCCTGGCTGATCGTGGTCTTCGCGCGGCTTCTGACCGGCGTGCGCGCCATCTGGGCCGGCAGCACACCCCTGGCCGAGCAGACCCTCTACTTCGCCAACCACACGAGCCATGGCGACTTCGTGCTGCTGTGGGCCACGCTGCCGCCCGATCTGCGCGCCCTCACGCGGCCGGTCGCGGGGCAGGACTACTGGGAGGCATCGGCGCTGCGCCGCTTCATCGGCCAGGACGTGTTCAACGCCCTGATGATCCGCCGGGACGGCTCCGCGGCGAGCGGCACCACGGCCAACCCGGTCGAGCAGATGACCGAGGCGCTGCGCTCCGGCGACTCGCTGATCATGTTCCCCGAAGGCACCCGCAACACCGGCGACGAGACGCTGCTGCCGCTCAAGAGCGGGCTCTACCACCTGGCACGCGCCTTTCCGCAGGTGCGGCTGGTGCCGGTGTGGATCGAGAACCTCAAGCGCGTGCTGCCCAAGGGCACGCTGGTGCCGATCCCGCTGGCCTGCACCGTGCGCTATGGCACGCCGCTGCGCCTGGCGGACGGCGAGGACAAGGCCGCCTTCATCGCCCGGGCCCGCGCCTCGATGCTCGACCTGCGCCCCGAATACGACAAAGCGGAAGACCCGGCACCATGACCTTCTCTGTCTCTTCCCACACCACGCTGATGCTGTTCGGCGGCGTCGCGGGCGTTCTGCTGCTGGCCTCGGCCATCGGCGCGCTGCTCAAGTGGCGGGTCGCGCACGGCGAGCCGCATTCGGTGATCGACAACCTGAATTCGCGCGTCAACGCCTGGTGGGTGATGGTCGCCGTGATCGGCCTCGCCTTCGCCTTCGGCAAGGGCGGCGTGATCGTGCTGTTCTACCTGATCTCCTTCTATGCGCTGCGCGAGTTCATGAGCCTGGCCTACACGCGGCGCGGCGACCACCATGCGATCGCGGCGGCCTTCTTCATCGTGCTGCCGGTGCAGTACCTGCTGATCTGGATCGACTGGTACGGGCTCTACGCGATCTTCATCCCGGTCTACGCCTTCCTCGTGCTGCCGATCCTCGCCGCGGTCGGCGGCGACACCAAGCGATTCCTGGAGCGCACGTCCAAGGTGCAATGGGGCCTGATGGTCTGCGTGTTCTGCATCAGCCACGTGCCGGCGCTGCTGACGCTGCAGATTCCCGGCTTCGAGGGCYGCAACCTGCTGCTGATCGCCTTCCTCGTGATCGTGGTGCAGGGCAGCGACGTGCTGCAGTACGTCTGGGGCAAGCTCTTCGGCAAGCGCAAGGTGGCGCCGGAGCTGTCGCCGTCGAAGACCTGGGAAGGCCTGGTCGGCGGCGTGCTCAGCGCCACCGCGCTGGGCGCGGCGCTGTACTGGGCCACGCCCTTCAACCCCTGGCAGGCCGCGCTGATGGCGCTCACCGTGTGCGTCATGGGTTTCTTCGGCGGCCTCGTGATGTCCGCGATCAAGCGCGACCGCGGCGTGAAGGACTGGGGCACCATGATCGAAGGCCACGGCGGCATGCTGGACCGGCTCGACTCGGTGGTCTTCGCCGCGCCCGTGTACTTCCACGCGCTGCGCTACTGGTGGGTGCCCTGAAGGCGCGGTACGCGGCGCGCTATTTCGCCAGCGCCCGCAGCGCCAGCTTGATCCCCTCGCCCACCGCCACGTCCTTCGGCAGCGCCTTGAGCGAGGCCGCGGCCTCCTTGTCGCTGTAGCCGAGCGCGACCAGCGCCTGCAGGATGTCGGCCTGCGCGTCGGTGGCGGCATGCGCGGGCACCGCGATGTCCGCGCCCAGCTTGCCCTTGAGCTCGAGCAGCAGCCGCTCGGCGGTCTTCTTGCCGATGCCCGGAATCTTCACCAGCCGGCCGGCCTCCTGCAGCGTGATCGCCTGCGCCAGCTCGCCCACGCTCAGCCCGCTCAGCACGCCCAGCGCCATGCGCGGCCCCACGCCCGAGATCTTGATCAGGAGCCGGAACGCCGCGCGTTCCTGCGCCGTGCCGAAGCCGTAGAGGACCTGCGCATCCTCGCGCACCACGAAGTGCGTCAGCAGCGACACCCGCTCGCCGGCGCCCGGCAGGTTGTAGAAGGTGCTCATCGGCACATCGACCTCGTAGCCGACGCCGTTGCAGTCCACCACCACCTGCGGCGGATTGCGTTCGGCCAGGATGCCGGTGAGTTTGCCTATCATGGGTGCCCTTTTCGCTTTTGAAATGAAATCCGCGTGATTCTGCGACACACCTTCGCCCCGCCCAACAACACGCGCCTCGGCCACCTCTGCGGCCCGCTCGACGCGAACCTGCGGCGCATCGAGGAAGCCCTCAACGTCAAGATCGCGCACCGGCACGAGCAGTTCAAGATCGACGGCCCCAAGTTCAACGCCCAGCGCGCCCTCGAGGTGCTGCAGGCGCTCTACGAAATCGCGCAGCGAGTCATCGATCCCGCCGTGGTCCAGCTCACCCTGGCCAGCGACGGCGAGATGGCCGAGGCCGAGGACGGCGCCATCCTGCTGGCCACGCGGCGCACCGACCTGCGCGCGCGCACGCCGAATCAGAGCGTCTACCTGGACAACATCGCCAACCACGACATCACGCTGGGCATCGGCCCGGCCGGCACCGGCAAGACCTACCTCGCCGTGGCCTGCGCGGTCGACGCACTGGAGCGCAGCGCGGTGCAGCGCATCGTGCTGACCCGGCCCGCGGTCGAGGCCGGCGAACGGCTCGGCTTCCTGCCCGGCGACCTGACGCAGAAGGTCGATCCCTACCTGCGACCGCTGTACGACGCGCTCTACGACCTGATGGGCTTCGACCGCGTGCAGAAGGCCTTCGAGCGCAACGCGCTGGAGATCGCGCCGCTGGCCTTCATGCGCGGGCGCACGCTCAACAACGCCTTCGTGATCCTCGACGAGGCGCAGAACACCACGGTCGAGCAGATGAAGATGTTCCTGACCCGCATCGGCTTCGGCGCCAAGGCGGTGGTGACCGGCGACGTGAGCCAGATCGACCTGCCGAAGACGCAGCCGAGCGGACTGATCGACGCCGAGCGGGTGCTCAAGCGCGTCAACGGCATCGCCATCACGCGCTTCACGAGCGCCGACGTGGTGCGGCACCCGCTGGTCGCGCGCATCGTCGATGCCTACGACAACTCGCGCAAGCGCACAACCGCACGCTGACATGGCTCTCTCAGACCTCTCACTGTCGCTGCAGTTCGCCCGCTTCAAGGGCGTCGAGCGCCATCGCGCCGCACTGCCGCGCCACAGTGTCACCCGCTGGATCCGCCACGCGCTCGATGCCGACGGCGAGATCACGGTGCGCATCGTCGATACCGACGAAGGCCAGCAACTCAACCGCGAGTTCCGGGGCAAGGACTACGCGACCAACGTGCTGACCTTCGACTACGCGCAGTCCCCGGTCGTGATGGCCGACCTGGTGCTCTGCGCGCCGGTGGTGGCGCGCGAGGCGAAGGAGCAGCGCAAGACGCTGGCCGCGCACTACGCCCACCTGCTGGTGCACGGCACGCTGCATGCGCAAGGCTGGGACCACGAGACCAGCGAGGCGGACGCCGAAGCCATGGAAGCCCACGAGATCGAGATCCTCGCGCGCCTCGGGATCCGCAACCCGTATTGACTCGGCCCGGCGCCGGCTACTGCATCTGCAGCGGGATGGTCACCGGACCGTCGTTCACCAGGTGCACCTGCATGTCGGCGCCGAACTCTCCGGTCGCCACCACCGGATGCGCATCGCGCGCCCGGGCCACGAAGTACTCGTAGAGCCGCCGCCCTTCGTCGGGCGGTGCGGCCTGCGTGAAGCTCGGGCGATTGCCGCCGCTCGCGTCGGCGGCCAGCGTGAACTGGCTCACCACCAGCAGGCCGCCGCCGATGTCCTGCAGGCTGCGGTTCATCTTGCCGGCATCGTCGGCGAAGATCCGCAGCTTCAGGATCTTCGCCAGCAGGCGGTCGGCCAGCAGATCGCCATCGCCGCGTTCGGCGCACAAGAGCACCAGCAGTCCGGCGTCGATGGCGCCGACCGTGCGGCCCGCGATCTCGACCCGGGCGCCGGCCACGCGCTGCAGCAGCGCCTTCATGGTGTCGCTTCCTTCTGCGTGGCGCGCGCCATCGCCAGCGCGAAGGTCGCACTCGCCAGGTTGACGAACGACTCCATGGCGTCCGAGATCAGCCCCATGGAGTTGGTCACGTAGCCTGCAGCGCCCTTGAGAAGGATCGTGACCACGGCGACCGCGATCGACGCCCGGAGCAGTTGGGCAGGACTCAGCGAGGCGAATTTCAAGGGATGAAAAGTAACTGAAAAGCAAAGTGCGAACAATGGCGCAGACGCGGCGCCGCCGGATTATCGCGGTCCGCCCACCCTCGCGTACCATCGACCGCAACGTCCCCAATCGTTGCGGAAGTGTGTTCGTGAACAAAAAATCAACCCTGGTCCTGTGCGGCTTCGCCCTTGCCGTCTCCGGCGCGGCGGCCCAGACAAGTGCAGGCGGCACCCCTTCGGCCGAAGCGACCAAGCCCGCCGTGGCGGTCGAGGAACGCGCCGGCATCGTGAAATCCGTGCGCGGTGACGTCCAGCTGCTCAGTGCCGATGGCAAGCCGCGGGCCGCGAGTGCCGGCGACGCCGTGGCGCCCATCGACCGCCTCCAGACCGGTGCCGACTCGGGCGCCAGCGTGGTGCTGCGCGACGGCACGACACTGGTGGTCGGTCCGTCGTCGCGGGTCGACCTCAAGCAGTTCCATTTCGACTCGACCACGCAGGACGGCGGCATGCTGGTCTCGCTGCTGCGCGGGACCCTGCGGATGGTCACCGGACTCATTGGCAGGAGCCACCCCGATGCCGTGCGCGTCGAGACGCAAACCGCGGTGATCGGCATCCGCGGCACCGATTTCATCGTCGAGGCGGATCCGCAGCCGTGACCGTCCGCCGTCTCCTCCCTCTTCTCGTCGTTGTTTCTTCCCTCCTGCTCGCGGCCTGCTCCTCGCCGGGTACCCGCGTGGTGCTGCTGCCCCAGGCCGACGGCCAGCCGTCCGCCGTGGTGGTGCGCACCGAGGACGGCGAAGAGACGCTGTCCCAACCCTACGAACGCGCGACCGCCAAGCAGGGCGCCCACGGCGCGCCGACGATCGACAAGGTCGATCCTGAGCGCCTGAAGCAGGACAACAAGATGCTCTTCGACCTGATGCCACCGCCGGCGCAGAGCTACACCGTGTATTTCGAAGCCGGCGGCATCGTGCTGACCGCGGCGTCGCAGATCGCCATGAACGAGGCCCTGGCGACCGCCCTGGCGCGCAGCGGCGGCGAGATCGTGGTCACCGGCCACACCGACACCGTCGGCCCCCTGGCGCTCAACGACAACCTGTCGCTCACCCGCGCCCTGGAAGTTCGGCAGCTCTTCCTCGTTCGCGACTTCCCGTCGAACCGTATCGAAGCCGTGGGCCGCGGCGAACGCGAGCTCGCGGTGCGCACGGCCGATGACGTCGACGAGCCGCGCAACCGCCGGGTGACCATCGAAGTCAGGTAGTTGCTCGCCCCCAGGTCGGGCTCACTTCGTGTAGCCCTCCCACCCCCTACCGGGGGCAACACCAGCGGCCCGGCGAAGCCGGTTCCGCGGTGTTTCAC
>NZ_JBFUCI010000340.1:0-7161 GCF_056405335.1 Variovorax sp. P1_H12_2 | reverse complement strand
GTCCTACTATGGTGTGTTCGGCAGCTTCGCCGACGCTCGTGCCTGGCTTCCGCGAAGCAAGGAGTTCGACCATGCCCCGCTGTCGACTCCGCACATCGAAATTCGCTGCAGAATGGTCTTTCCGTACGACTATCCTGTCATGTGGTGGCTTGAGCGCGCATTTCGAGGCGGTGCGACCCGCGTGCTCGACTTTGGTGGCTCGGTCGGCGTGCATTACTACGCCTACCGCCGCTACATCGATATGCCGGCCGCCTTGGCGTGGCGTGTCGTCGAGCTTCCAACGATGGTCTCCATCGGGCGAAGCCTGGCGGCCACGAATGCTGCCGCCGCCTTGTCATTCATCGACGATGATCTGCCGCAGGCGGTCATGGCGGCCGACAGTGACATCTGGCTCTCGGCGGGCGCGATCCACTACATGGAGGACGCGCGACCTGGGCGGCTCCTGGAGCGGTGTGCGGTGCGTCCCAAGCACATCTTGCTGAATAAGCTCCCTCTCTACGAAGGCGAAGACTTCGTGACCTCGCAAAACATCGGCGAAGGTTCATTCGCCCCGCTGCATGTCTTCAACCGAAGGCGCTTCATCAGGGAGATCGAGGAGGTCGGCTACACGCTCTGGGACAAGTGGGCCGTTCCCGAGCGCACCTTGTACCTGACCGGCGATTCGAAACGCACGCTCCCGAGCTTCACGGGCCTGTATTTCATGGACAGCCAACTCATCCCCGACAAGGCGGGAGACCCTCCCTACATAGCGGTCGACTTGCGGTAGACATGGCCGCCAAGCCCGCAGCGCATCGCCGCCGCGATCGAGGAWGGGTCGGGCCAGGCGCCGCGCACGAAGCGCGGCGCCGCGCGCTCACTTCGCCGGTGCCGGCTGCACGCGCAACGCGACCGACTCGGTGATGCTCGCCACCACCTGGTCGCCCACCTTCACCTCGCGCAGCACCTGCGGATCGCGCACGTGCACGTCGGTCAACTGGCCGATGGTCCCCCTGAGCGTGACGATCTTCTTCTTGCGGTCGACGCCGAAGACATTGGCCACGATGGTCGTGCGCGTGGTGGCGACGCCGCCCGGCCGGGCGCCCTTCGCGGCCACGGCGGCCGATTCGGTCTCGACGGTCTCGCGGATGCCGTCGCCGCCCTTGCGCAGCGCCAGGGCGACACCGATGCGGTAGCTCAGACGGACCCGGTCGCCGACCTTGACCTGCTCGAGGTTCCTCACGGCCGGATCGACCCGCAGGTCGGAGATGTTGCCCTTCGGGCCCTTGATCGACACGATGCGGTTCGCCACGTCGACCGCGGTGATTTCGCCGGTGACGGAGAGCACGGCCGAGCCGCCCCGGGCGTCCTCGAGCTCGATGGTTTTCCGGGCCGGCTCGGTCTGCGCGCTGGCGGTGCCGGCGCAAAGGGTCAGCGCGGCGCATGCCGCGATCAAAGCCTGTCTTTGGTAGATGTTCATGTTTGACCTGCGTGGGTGAGTGGGCGCACTCACCGACCTTACGCGCGCGCAGAGGGGCTGTCACTTGCCCTTTGGTGCAAGTGCGGCGCAAAGAAAAACCCGCGACGCCTGTGAACGTGCGGGTTTCTGGTGCTCGAAGACTCGAAGAGCCGATCAAGAGAGGTAACTGGTCCCGCCGCCAGGAATCGAACCTGGATCTCAGCCTTCGGAGGGCCGAATTCTATCCGTTGAAATACAGCGAGAGGTGCTTCCGGAATATCGGAAGCCTCAGATTATCGCCGATCAGCCGGCGCTCGCCACGGTCCGGGTAAATCCAAGCCCCGCGAGGTACACCCGGAAGGTCTGGCGCCCGGTCGCCACGAGGTCGAAGGCGGCCGGATCGAGCAGCCAGTTCTGGATCAGTCCGCTGATCAGCGCGTGCAGCCCCTGGGCCGCCGCCGCCGCCGGGATCGGCAGCCRCTTGCGGGTGCGGCGGGCGTCGGCCACCATCGCCCTCTCGAAGTCGATCAAGCAGGTGTTTCGAGTCGCGAGGTGGCGCAATTGCACCGACTCCATGTCGTGCGTGTACTCGACCTTGTGGGTGGCGATCTCGAACACGCGGCGCACCTGCATGTCGGTGGTCATCAGCTTCAGCGCCTCGACCATCTGGTGCTCGACGTCCTCCAGCGGGCCGACTTTGATGCCGAGCACGGCCTTCGCGACCTCGGCCTCCAGCGGCAGCCTGACGCGTTCCATCATGGCGTTGAAAAGGGCCGCCTTGTCCTTGAAGTGCCAGTAGATGGCGCCCCGGGTCGCGCCGGCCTGGTGCGCGATCTGCTGCAGCGACGTCTGGGAAACCCCCTGGGCCTGGAACAGCACCTCGGCCGCGTCGAGCAGGCGGTTGCGCGTCTCCTGGGCCTCCTCTTTGGTGCGTCTGACCATTTTGTCGTCTCCCCTTCTTAGAATCCATCGCTTGGGCAAGGCCGTCACTATACATCCATGAATGTATGTAAACTACGGCCCTTTTCCCGATAGTCAAGATCGCCGGGTTGCTATAGGCGTCCGCGCGATCGAGCACCGTCCCCGTTCTCCCTTCAAAGGAATCACATGCCCGACTTGCATGTCTCGCGCCCGTTGTTGTTTTCGCCGCGCCTCGCCACCGTTGCCGCCGCCGTCGTGCTCGTCGCACTGACCGCCTGCAGCAAGGGCGAAGCAACGAAAGGCGCCGGCGGCGGTGCCCCGCCCGCGCCCGAAGTCGGCGTGGTGGTCGCGACGCCGACCAATGTCGGCCTGGTGACCGAGTTGCCGGGCCGGCTCGAGGCCTCCCGCGTGGCCGAGGTTCGCGCCCGGGCCGCGGGCATCCTGCTGCAGCGGGTGTTCCAGGAAGGCAGCGATGTCAAGGCCGGCCAGGTGCTGTACCACATCGACCCCGCCCCCTACGCCGCCGCCGCGCGGAGCGCCGAGGCCAGCCTCGCGCGCGCCGAGGCCAACGCAGTGCAGGCGCGGGCCCTGGCCGAGCGCTACAAGCCGCTGGTCGAGGCCAATGCCGTCAGCAAGCAGGAATACCTGAACGCGGTGGCCGCGCAGAAGACCGCCGAGGCCGATATCGCCGTGGGTCGCGCCGCGGTGCAGACTGCCAAGATCAACCTGGGCTACGCGACCGTGACGGCGCCGATCTCGGGCCGCATCGGCCGCTCGCTGGTGACCGAGGGCGCACTGGTGGGCCAGAGCGACGCCACGGCGCTGGCCGTGATCCAGCAGATCAATCCGCTGTACGTGAACTTCACGCAGTCGGCCACCGACGTGCTGCGGCTGCGCCGCGCGCTGCAGGACGGCCTGTTCAAGCGCGCCAGCGGCGGCGACGCGGCCAGCGTGCGCATCGTGCTGGAGGACGGCACCGAATACGCGCAGCCCGGCCGGCTGCTGTTCTCCGACCTGACAGTCGACCAGACCACGGGCCAGATCACGCTGCGCGCCGAGGTGCCGAACCCGAAGGGCGACCTGCTGCCGGGTCTCTATGTGCGCGTGCGCCTCGAGCAGGCCCAGGCCACCAACGCGATCACGGTGCCGCAACAGGCCGTCACTCGCACCCAGCAGGGCGACACGCTCACGGTGGTGGGTGCCGACGGCAAGCTGAGCAAGCGCACGGTGAAGATCAGCGCCGCCCAGAACAATCAGTGGGTGGTGCTCGACGGCCTGAAGGCCGGCGAGCAGGTGATGGTCGACGGCTTCCAGAAGCTGCAGATGATGCCGCCCGGCACGCCCGTGAAGGCGGTGCCGTGGACCGGGCCGAACGCCGCCGCGACCCCGGCGCCTGCCGCCTCGGCTGCGGCCGCGAAGTAAGGAGCCCGCCCGCATGGCCAAGTTTTTCATCGACCGTCCGATCTTCGCGTGGGTGATCGCACTGTTCATCCTCGTGGTGGGCGGCGTGGCGATCACGCAGCTGCCGATCGCCCAGTACCCGCCGGTGGCCCCGCCGGCCATCGTCATCAACGCCGCCTACCCCGGTGCATCCGCCCAGACGCTGGAGGACAGCGTGCTGTCCGTCATCGAGCGCGAGATGAACGGCTCGCCCGGCATGATCTACATGGAGTCGGTGGCACAGGCCGACGGCACCGGTTCGATCACGATCAGCTTCGCCCCCGGCACCGACCCCGAGTTGGCGCAGGTGGACGTGCAGAACCGGCTCTCGCGCGCCACGCCACGCCTGCCTGCCGCGGTGACGCAGCAGGGGGTGCGGGTCGACAAGTCGAACAACAACTTCCTGCTGTTCACGATCCTGTCATCCGACAACCCGGCCCTCGATCCGATCGCCCTCGGCGACTACGCGGCACGCAACATCGTGCCCGAACTGCAGCGCGTGCGCGGCATCGGCCAGGCCCAGCTCTTCGGCACCGAACGTGCCATGCGGATCTGGATCGACCCGGCCAAGATGCATGGCTTCAATCTGTCGTCGGCGGACATCACGGCGGCGATCCGGGCGCAGAACGCGCAGGTGGCCTCGGGCACCATCGGCGACCTGCCGAACGTGGGCGGCCAGGCGATCGCGGCCACGGTGGTGGTCAACGGCCAGCTCAGCAACGTCGAGCAGTTCGGCAACATCGTGCTGCGCGCCAACACCGACGGCTCGGCCGTGCGGCTGCGCGACGTCGCCCGCGTCGAGCTGGGCGGCCAGGCCTACGCGACCTCGGCGCGCCTGAACGGCGAGCCCGCAGTGGGCATCGGCGTCCAGTTGGCGCCGAGCGGCAACGCGCTCGAATCCGCCAAGCTGATACGCGCCAAGATGGAAGAGCTCTCGCACTTCTTCCCGCAGGGCGTGAAATGGGACATCCCCTACGACAGCTCGCGCTTCGTGAAGATCTCGATCTCGCAGGTGGCCGAGACCCTGGTCGAGGCCGTGGTGCTGGTGTTCCTGGTGATGTTCCTGTTCCTGCAGAACTGGCGCTACACGATCATCCCGACCATCGTGGTGCCGATCGCGCTGCTGGGCACCTTCGGGGTGCTGCTGGCGCTCGGCTTCTCGATCAACGTGCTGACCATGTTCGGCATGGTGCTGGTGATCGGCATCGTGGTGGACGATGCGATCGTGGTGGTCGAGAACGTCGAGCGCATCATGAGCGAGGAAGGGCTTTCACCGCTGGAAGCCACGCGCAAGGCGATGAAGCAGATCTCGGGCGCCATCATCGGCGTGACCGTGGTGCTGATCTCGGTGTTCGTGCCGCTGGCCTTCTTCGCCGGCTCGACCGGCAACATCTACCGCCAGTTCTCGGCCGTGATGGTGGCGGCGATCAGCTTCTCGGCCTTCATGGCGCTGTCGCTCACGCCGGCGCTGTGCGCCACGCTGCTCAAGCCGGTGGAAGCCGGCCATCACCACGCCAAGACCGGCTTCTTCGGCTGGTTCAACCGCGGTTTTTCGCGCACCGCCAAGGGCTACGAGAGCCTGGTGTCGCGCATCCTGCGCCGCGCGACGCGCTACCTCGTGATCTACGCGGCGATCATCGGCGCGGTGGTGTCCGCCTACATGCGGGTTCCAACGTCGTTCCTGCCGCAGGAAGACCAGGGCAACATCATCGTCAACGTGCAGCTGCCGCCGGGCGCGACCCAGGAGCGCACGCTCGACGTGATGAAAAAGGTCGAGGGCTTCATCCTCAAGCAGCCCGAAGTGCAGAGCATGGTGGGCGTGCTGGGCTTCAGCTTCTCGGGCCAGGRCCAGAACGCAGGCCTGGCCTTCGTGACGCTCAAGGACTGGGACAAGCGCAAGGAAGCCGGCCAGTCGGCCGAAGCGCTGGCCGGTCGCGCCTTCGGAGCGCTGTCGGGCGTGCGCGATGCCTTCATCTACCCGCTGAGCCCGCCGCCCATTCCCGAGCTGGGCAACGCCAGCGGCGTGACCTTCCGCCTGCAGGACCGCGCCGGCGCGGGCCACGAGGCGCTGGTGAATGCCCGCAACCAGCTGCTCGGCATGGCAGCCCAGAGCAAGATCCTGACGCAGACGCGCCCCGACGGCCTGGAGGACGCGCCGCAGCTGCAGATCGATATCGACCGCGACAAGGCGAATGCGCTGGGCGTGACCTTCGACGCGATCAACACGACGCTGTCGACCGCGCTGGGCTCGAGCTACGTGAACGACTTCCCGAACCGGGGCCGCCTGCAGCGCGTGGTGGTGCAGGCCGATGCGCCGGCGCGGATGCAGCCGGAAGACCTGCTCAAGCTGAACGCGCTCAACGCGCAGGGCAAGCCGGTGCCTTTGTCGACCTTCGCGAGCACGCGCTGGATCACGGGCGCGCAACAGACCGTGCGCTACAACGGCTACCCGGCGATGCGCATCAGCGCCAGCACGGCGCCGGGCTACAGCACCGGGGCGGCGATGGCAGAGATGGAGAAACTTGCCTCGCAACTGCCGGCCGGCTTCGGCTACGAATGGACCGGCCAGTCGCGGGAAGAAAAGCTCGCCGGCTCGCAGGCCATCATCCTGTATGGCTTCGCGATCCTGGCGGTGTTCCTGTGCCTGGCCGCGCTGTACGAGAGCTGGACGATCCCGCTGGCGGTGATCCTGGTGGTGCCGCTGGGCGTGCTGGGCGTGCTGCTGGCGACCATGCTGCGGTCCTATTCGAACGACGTGTACTTCCAGGTCGGGCTGATCACGATCATCGGCCTGTCGGCGAAGAACGCGATCCTGATCATCGAATTCGCGAAGGACCTGCAGGCCCAGGGCAAGGGAGTGGTCGAATCGGCGCTCGCCGCCGCCCACCTGCGGTTCCGGCCGATCATCATGACCTCCCTGGCCTTCGGCCTCGGCGTGCTGCCGCTGGCACTGGCCTCCGGCGCCGGCTCGGCGAGCCAGCGCGCCATCGGCACCGGCGTGCTGGGCGGCATGTTCACGGGCACGGCGCTGGCCGTGCTGTTCGTGCCGGTGTTCTTCGTGGTCGTGCGCACCTTCTTCAAGGGCAGCGAACGTCAACACGAGGCCGACAAGCGCCATGCGCAGGCCGCCGGCATCGAGGAAGAAAAACATGACTAAGCAATTCATATCCACGGCTCTCGCAGGCGCTGCCGCGCTGATGCTGGCGGGCTGCTCGCTGATCCCGACCTACGAGCGCCCGGCGGCGCCGGTGCCGGCCACCTTCCCCAACGCGGCGGCGGCGCCGACCGCGGCCGGCCAGCCACTGGCCTCGACCATCGCGTGGCAGGACTACTTCACCGATCCGCGGCTGGGCAAGCTGATCGAC
>NZ_JBFUCI010000339.1:0-7173 GCF_056405335.1 Variovorax sp. P1_H12_2 | reverse complement strand
CCTTCGAGGAGCAGGGCATCAAGGACATGACACACAGCGAATGGTTCGCCTTCCTGCTGCCGGCCAAGGCCTCGCCCGAAGTGGTGAACCGCGCCAACGCCGCCTTCAGGACCGCGCTGGCGCAAAAGGACGTGATCGACGGCCTGGCGGGCTTCGGCCTGGAGGCGATGTCCTCGACGCCCGCCGAGCTGACGGAACTGATCAAGAAAGACACCGCCAAGTGGGCGCCGATCGTCAAGCAGGTCGGCTTCACCGCGGAAAACTGATCACTGACTCACCCCCAGGTTGGCTCACTTCGTGTAGCCGCCCACCCCCTCGCCGGGGGCAATACCAGCGGCCCGGCAAAGCCGGTTCCGCGGTATTCCTGGAAGGGGACTGGGGCGTAATGAATTACTTGAAGGAAATGCCGTGAACACACTCGCCACCCCGACGCCCTCGGCGCTGGTGCATCCCGCGATCCACCCCGACGAGCGCGCCGCAAGGCTGGAGCTCGCCGCCTGCTACCGCGTGTTCGCGATGCTGGGCTGGACCGAGATGATCTACAACCACATCACGGTGCGGCTGCCCGACAGCGTGACCGGTGGCGAGAAGCAGTTCCTGATCAATCCCTTCGGCCTGCACTACAGCGAGGTCACGGCCAGCAACCTGGTCAAGATCGACCTGCAGGGCAAGGTGCTCGACGGCTCGACCTACCCGGTCAATCCGGCCGGCTTCACGGTGCATGCCGCCATCCACGACGGATTGCCCGGCGCACATTGCGTGATGCACACCCACACCACCGCCGGCGTGGCGGTGGCCTGCGTGCAGGGCGGCCTGCAGCAGACCAATTTCTATACCGCGCAGTTGCACGGCATGGTGGCCTACCATGAGTTCGAGGGCATCACCATTCACGCCGACGAGGGTCCGCGCCTGCTCAGGAGCATGGGCGACCGGCAGGCGGTGATCCTTCGCAACCACGGCCTGCTGGCCTGGGGCCAGACGCTGCCGCAGACCTTCGCGATCCTCTGGACGCTGCAGCGCGCCTGCGAGATCCAGCTGGCGACTCTCTCGATGGGGCCGGCGATCCCGGTCGCCGAAGAGATCGCGCAGCGCTGCACGCGCGATGCGCTGCAATTCAATCCGGCGCACGGCGCCGGCAAGGATGTGTTCGACGCCCTGGTGCGCCAGGTCGACCGCATCGACTCCACGTACACGCAATAACCCCCAGGTTGGCCCACTTCGTGTGGCCGCCCACCCCCTTGCAGGGGGCAATACCAGCGGCCCGGCAAAGCCGGTTCCGCGGTATTCCTGGAATGGGGCAAGGTGTGCCCCGACCGAAGATCAAAGGAGCATCCCTCAATGAAAGTGTGCATCTACGGCGCCGGCGCGATCGGCGGCTGGATCGGCTCGAAGCTCGCGCAGGCGGGCTCGACCATCGACGTGGTGGCGCGCGGCGCCACGCTGGAAGCCCTGAAGCGCGACGGGCTGGTGCTGGCGAGCGGCGACACGCGCGTGGCGGTGCCGGTCAACGCCAGCGAAGACCCGAAGACGCTCGGCGTGCAGGACCTCGTGATCGTGGCCGTGAAGGCGCCGGCGCTGCCCGCGGTGGCGCAGCAGATCGCGCCGCTGCTGGGCCCGGACACCATCGTGCTCACGGCCATGAACGGCGTGCCGTGGTGGTTCCTTCAGGGTGGCTTCGGCGGCCCGCTGGCCGGCGCGCAGCTCGAGGCCGTGGACCCGGGCGGCCGCATCGACGCCGCGATCCCCGCCAGGCACGTGATCGGCTGCGTGGTGCACGCGAGCTGCTCGCTCGACGCGCCCGGCGTGGTGCGGCATCACTTCGGCAACGGCCTGATCATCGGCGAGCCCTCGGGCGAGGCGACTCCGCGCGCGAAGGCGCTGCTCGACCTGCTGGCGGGCACGGGCATCGACACCCAGCTCTCGCCGCAGATCCAGAAGGACGTCTGGTACAAGCTCTGGGGCAACATGACGGTCAACCCGATCAGCGCGCTGACCGGCGCCACCACCGACCTCATCCTCAACGACGACCTGGTGCGCGGCTTCATCTCCACGATCATGCTGGAGGCCAAGGAGATCGGCGCGCGCATCGGCGTGCCGATCGCCGACAGCCCCGAGGACCGGCACGCCATCACCCGCAAGCTCGGCGCCTTCAAGACCTCGATGCTGCAGGACGTGGAGGCCCACCGCGCGGTCGAGCTCGACGCGCTGGTGACCGCGGTGCGCGAGCTGGGCCAGCGCGCCGGCGTGGCGACGCCGTTCACCGATGCGCTACTGGGGCTGGCGCGGCTGCGGACGCGGCAGTTGGGGTTGTACTGAGCGCCGGCCTCAGCGCCCCATCAGCGCCCGCACCGCCGCCGGCAGCGAATTCACCTGCGGCATGAAGCGGTCGATCGCCGCGCCGAGCAGCACCGCGCACAGCAGCGCCCCGAGCAGCGGCTTCCAGCTCAGGCGCAGCGCGACCGCCAGCCAGCCTTCGCGCGCGATGCGCACCACGGCGCGCGCCGACACGTACGAGAACGCGATCTCGATCGCCACCGCGAGCAGCGCGTCCCAGCCGAAATAGAGCAGCACCAGCGCGCCGGCGCCGCACACGATGGCGACGCCGATCAGGAAGATGGCCACGACCGGCACCACGAAGACCGCGCCCTCGTCGAGACCGCCCGCGAGGTCGAGCGCACCACCGCCCACGTCAGGCAGATCGAACTGGCCCCCTGAGCCGTGCGCCGACGGACCATCGAAGGTGCCGGGGTCCGGCAGATCGGGATCGAAGTTTGTGTTGCGCTGCACCAATCTTCCGGCCCACCAGCGCAGGAGCAGCAGGTAGACGGCGTAGCCGGCGCCCAGCGTCAGCGCGTAGCGCAGGGCCAGCGAGTCGACGCCCAGGCGCATCTGCAGGTGCGACACCAGCCACATCAGCAGCAGGATCGTGGTGCCGATCGCGAAGCCGTGCAGGCGCAGGTCGTGGCTGCGATGCAGCTCCTGCTCGAGCCGCGATTCCCAGAGCCGGACCGAGCGCCAGTCGGAMAGGATCCTCATGCATCGTTCAGGCCGGCGCCGGGCCGCCCCAAGGCGGCCTGCGGCCCCCTCGGGGGGCAGCGACCACACGCAGTGGGGAGCGTGGGGGCCATTCAGTCCGCCGTGATCGGCACGCGGGGAGCCACCGCGCACATCAGCTCGTAGCCCACGGTRCCACCGGCCTTCGCGACCTCGTCGATCGGCAGCAAGGCGCCCTTCGACGAACGGCCCCACAGCGTGACCTCGCTGCCGAATCCGGCGTCGGGCACCGGGGTCAGGTCGACCGTGATCATGTCCATGCTGACGCGCCCGACCATCCGCGTGCGCACCCCGTTCACCAGCACCGGCGTGCCGGTGCTGCAGTGGCGCGGATAGCCGTCGGCGTAGCCGACCGCGGCCACGCCGATGCGCAGCGGGCCCTCGGCGCGGAAGCTGGAGCCGTAGCCGATGGTGTCGCCGGCCTTCAGCGTCTGCACCCCGATCAGCCGCGTGGACAGCGTCATGGCCGGCTGCAGCTGCCAGTGCGCCGCGTCATGCTCGGGAAAATCGGGCGCGCTGCCGTACAGCACGATGCCCGGCCGCACCCAGTCGGCCCGGGTCTGGGTCGCGTGGCGCAGCGTGGCGGCGCTGTTGGCGACCGAGCGTTCGCCCGGCAGGTCCTGGGTGGCGTGGTCGAAGACCTCGAGCTGGTGCGTGATGCCGCGGTCGCCGTCGGCATCGCTGAAATGCGTCATCAGCGAGATCTCGTCGACCTGCGGCAGCGCATTCAGCCGCGTCCAGGCCGAGCGGAAGCGTTCGGGCGCGAAGCCCAGGCGGTTCATGCCGGAGTTCATCTTGAGGAAGACGCGCTGCGGCACCTGCGTCTTGTGGGCGGCCAGCATGTCGATCTGGGCGTCGCAGTGCACCGCGTGCCAGAGGTCGAGGCGGGAGCACAGTTCGAGGTCGCGGGTCTCGAACACGCCTTCGAGCAGCAGGATCGGGCCGCGCCAGCCCAGCGCGCGCACCCGTTCGGCCTCGGCCAGGTCGAGCAGCGCGAAGCCGTCGGCGGCCCGGAAGGCATCGAAAACCCGTTCGATGCCGTGCCCGTAGGCGTTGGCCTTGACGACCGCCCAGACCCGGGAATCGAGCGCGGCGCGGCGGACCCGGTCGAGGTTGTGGCGCAAGGCGGCGGCGTGAACGGTGGCTAGGATGGGACGTGGCACGGCAAAAACCTGGTGAAAAGCTGGAAACGCTCACACAAAAAGGCCCGGCGTGATGCGCGGAAAGCGCCATTCTGACATCGCGCACCCCATGCTATAACCGCGCACCCGCCTCTGAAGCGGGCCATTTTTCCACTATCGCCAGCGGTCCCACCCGCGGCCAGCCAGCTCATCGATGAAGCGCGGTTTCTACACCATCATGTCGGCCCAGTTCTTTTCGTCGCTGGCCGACAACGCGCTTTTCGTAGCCGCGGTGGAGCTCATGCGAACCAGCGGCGCGCCGGAGTGGCAGCGCGCCGCGCTGGTGCCGATCTTCACCGTCTTCTATGTGGCGCTGGCGCCGCTGGTGGGCGCCTTCGCCGACGCCTTGCCCAAAGGCAGGGTCATGTTCATCAGCAACGCGATCAAGGTGGTGGGATGCGTGATGATGCTGTTCGGCTCGCATCCGCTGCTGTCCTATGCCATCGTCGGGCTCGGCGCCGCGGCCTATTCGCCGGCCAAGTACGGGATCCTGACCGAGCTGCTGCCGGCCTCCCAGCTGGTCAAGGCCAACGGCTGGATCGAGGGCCTGACCATCGCGTCGATCATCCTGGGCATCGTGCTCGGCGGCCAGCTGGTGGGCCATACGCTGTCGAGCCACCTGCTGGCGCTCGACTTCCCCATCATCGACACCGGCATCAACACGGCGCCCGAGGCCGCGATCTCGGCGCTGATCCTGGTCTACATCGTGGCGGCCTGGTTCAACACGCGCATTCCGCACACCGGCGTCGAGATGCGGCCACTGCGCGCCAATCCGCACCACGGCATCGTGCGCAACGTGTTCGCCCTGCTGCCCGATTTCTGGCACTGCAATTCGCGCCTCTGGCGCGACAAGCTCGGGCAGATCTCGCTGGCCACCACCACGCTGTTCTGGGGCGCCGGCGGCAATCTCAAGTACATCGTCCTGGCCTGGGCCTCGCTGGCGCTGGGCTACAACACGGCGCAGGCCTCGTCGCTGACCGGGGTGGTGGCGATCGGCACCGCGGTGGGCGCCATCGTGGCCTCGATGCGGATGCGGCTGGACATGGCCACGCGCGTGATCCCGATGGGCATCGGCATGGGCCTGCTGGTGATCGGCATGAACTTCATCGGCAGCATCTGGATCGCCGTTCCCTTCCTGATCCTGCTCGGCGGCCTGGGCGGCTTCCTGGTGGTGCCGATGAACGCGCTGCTGCAGCACCGCGGCCACAACCTGATGGGCGCCGGCCGGTCGATCGCGGTGCAGAACTTCAACGAGCAATCCTGCATCCTCGTCCTGGGCGCGTTCTACAGCGCCTGCACCGGCATCGGCCTCTCGGCCTATTCGGCCATCACCGCCTTCGGCGTCGTGGTGGCCGGCTTCATGTGGCTCATCAGGCGCTGGCACCAGAACAACCTGAAACGCTACCCCGAAGAAGTCGAGCACCTGCTCGCCATCGCGCGCAGCGACAAGCACCACTGATCTCTTGCCTGCTCTCGCGCTGATCTTCAACGCCTTCGTCTGGGGCGTCTCCTGGTTTCCCTTCCGGCAGATCGAAGGCCATGGCCTGCACCCGGTGTGGGCCACCTGCCTGGTCTATGCCGCCATCGCGATCGCCATGGCGCTGCTGCGCCGCCACCTCTGGGCATTCTTCGCGCAACAGCCGGGGCTGGTGCTGCTGGGCCTGGCGGCGGGCTTCACCAATGTCGGCTTCAACTGGGCGGTGACGCAGGGGGACGTGGTGCGGGTGGTGCTGCTGTTCTACCTGATGCCGCTGTGGAGCGTGCTGCTGGCCTGGGCCTTTTTGGGCGAACGCCCGAGCCTGGCGGCACTGGCCCGCGTGGCGCTGGCGCTGACGGGCGTGATGGTGGTGCTCAAGACGCCYGAGACCGACTGGCCGGTGCCGTCCAGCCTGCCGGACTGGCTCGGGGTGGCGGCCGGCTTCGGCTTCGCGGTGACCAACATCCTGCTGCGCCGGCTGCGCAGCGCGCCCGGCGAGGCGCGCGCGCTGGCGATGTTCGGCGGCTGCGCGCTGGTGGCCGGCGTGACCGCGCTGGCCGGCACCGCGCTGGGGGCGATCGCGACGCCGCCGCTGGCGGCGCCGGCCTGGTGGGGCTGGGCCCTGGTGCTGGGCACCGGCTTCGTCTTCGCGAACGTCTGCCTGCAGTACGGGGCGGCCCGGCTCACGGCCGGCGCGATCTCGGTGATCATGCTGTCGGAGGTGCTGTTCGCGAGCACCTCGTCGGTCGCGCTCGGTGCGGCCTCGATGGAGGCGCGGATCTGGTTCGGCGGCGCGCTGATCGTGCTGGCCGCGGTGTGGTCGGCATTTGCAGGCGAGCCCACGGAAGGTGATGATCGACAACCTGTTCCCTGCAAGGACATGCCATGACCAGCATCTACGATTTCGAGGCCCGCCGCATCGACGGCCAGCCGACCCCGCTGTCGGACTACCGCGGCCGCGTGCTGCTGATCGTCAACACGGCCAGCAAGTGCGGCTTCACGCCCCAGTTCGAGGGGCTGGAGGCGCTGTACAAGACCTACGCGGCCCAGGGCCTGACGGTGCTGGGCTTCCCGTCCAACCAGTTCATGAGCCAGGACCCCGGCACCAACGAGGAAATCGGCGCCTTCTGCACCCGCAACT
The DNA here is from genome assembly GCF_056405335.1 of Variovorax sp. P1_H12_2. Taxonomy (NCBI): domain Bacteria; kingdom Pseudomonadati; phylum Pseudomonadota; class Betaproteobacteria; order Burkholderiales; family Comamonadaceae; genus Variovorax; species Variovorax sp. P1_H12_2. The sequence continues at coordinate 320 of NZ_JBFUCI010000339.1, read as the reverse complement.
ACGGCGTCAGCTTTCCGATGATGGAGAAGATCGACGTCAACGGCGCCGACGCCGCGCCGCTCTACAAGTGGCTGGTCAAGGAGGCTCCGGGCCTGCTGGGCAGCACCGCGATCAAGTGGAACTTCACCAAGTTCCTGGTCGGCAAGGACGGCCGGGTGCTCAAGCGCTACGCGCCGGTCGACAAGCCCGAGTCCATCGCCGGCGACATAGAAATGGCATTGGGCTCGCCCCCAGGTTGACTCACTTCGTGTAGTCGCCCACCCCCGACCGGGGGCGACACCGGCGGCCCGGCAAAGCCGGTTCCGCGGTGTCCCTGGACT
>NZ_JBFUCI010000338.1:0-7185 GCF_056405335.1 Variovorax sp. P1_H12_2 | reverse complement strand
CCCTTGGGGCGGCCCGGCGGGAGGCCTGAAATGGCAGAAATCGCAACCGGCGCCAAGTCGGGCAAGGTCGTCATCCGGAACATAGGCCTGCTGCTCTCGGGCGATATCGACAAGCCCATCCTCGACGCCGACACCATCGTCGTCAACGACGGCCTGATCGTCGCCGTCGGCAAGGAGAAAGACTGCGATCTCGAAGGCGCGACCACCGTCATCGACGTGAAAAAGACCTGCGTCGCGCCGGGCCTGATCGACAGCCACGTGCACCCGGTCTTCGGCGACTGGACGCCGCGCCAGGGCCAGATCGGCTGGATCGACTCGACCATGCACGGCGGCGTGACCACCATGATTTCCGCCGGCGAGGTGCACCTGCCCGGCCGGCCCAAGGACATCGTCGGCCTGAAGGCGCTGGCGATCACGGCGCAGCGCGCCTTCGACAATTTCCGCCCCGGCGGCGTCAAGGTGCTGGCCGGCGCGCCGGTGATCGAGAAGGGCATGGTCGAGAGCGACTTCAAGGAACTGGCCGAGGCCGGCGTCGGCCTGCTCGGCGAGGTCGGCCTGGGTTCGGTCAAGGCCGGCTACGAGGCCAAGGAGATGGTCGCCTGGGCCCGCAAGTACGGCATCCAGAGCACCATCCACACGGGCGGCCCGTCGATCCCGGGCTCGGGCCTGATCGACAAGGACGTGGTGCTCGAAGCCGATGCCGACATCATCGGCCACATCAACGGTGGCCACACCTCGCTGCCCGAGGCGCACGTGTGCGAGCTGTGCGAGAAATCGTCGCGCGCGATCGAGATCGTGCACAACGGCAACGAGCGCGTCGCCATCGCGGCGGCCAAGGCCGCGCTCGAGCTCAAGTGCCCGCACCGCGTGATCCTCGGCACCGACGGGCCCGCGGGCTCGGGCGTGCAGCCGCTGGGCATCCTGCGCATGGTGGCGATGCTGTCCTCGATCGCCAACATCCCGGCCGAGCTGGTGTTCTGCTTCGCCACCGGCAACACGGCACGCATCCGCAAGCTCAACTGCGGGCTGATCGAGGTCGGCCGCGACGCCGACTTCGTCTTCATGGACCGGGCGCAGCATTCGCCCGCGATCGGCCTGCTCGAAAGCGTGCAGCTCGGCGACATCCCGGGCGTCGGGATGGTGATGATCGACGGCATCGTGCGCTGCGGACGCAGCCGCAACACGCCGCCGGCGACCGAGATCCCGGTGATCATTTAGCTCGCCCCCAGGTTGACTCACTTCGTGTAGTCGCCCACCCCCTGCCGAGGGCAACACCAGCGGCCTGGCAAAGCCAGATCCGCGGTGTTTCATCAATGGGCCTGGCTGCGCCGGCCGCGGGAAAACCGGCGCTGTGTTTGTTGTTCGGCTGCGCGGGCTACCTGAACACCAGGTGCCGCGCGGTCAGGAAATTGACCACCAGCCCGGCGCCGCTGCCGAGCGCGACACCGAGCGCAGGCGCCAGCGGGCCGCCGAGCCAGTGCAGCGTCAGCACATACGCCACATAGTTGACCAGCGCGCCGGCCAGCATGGTGAGCAGGTAGCGAAGGTATTCACGCGCGATCGATGCGCCCGACCGCCGATCGGCGAAGGTGTAGCGCCGGTTCAGCGCCCAGGTGGCGGTGGCCGCGGCAATGAACGAGACCACGCGCCCGCCATACCAGCCGAGCGTCGGCGCCACCAGGTAGAGCACGCCCAGGTCGACGCCGAAGCCGAGCGCGCCGACGACCGCGAACGACAGGAATTCGCGACCGATCTTCACGACCGACCGCGCTGCCGCACGCCGGGAATCGCCAGGTAGCACAGCCGCTTGGCCTCCTGGCGCCCGATGGTCACGGTGTGCAGCACCACGCCGCAGACGAAGGACAGCATCGCGACCAGCATCATGCCGGTCACCAGCACGGCGGTCGGCACTCGCGGAACCAGGCCGGTCTGCAGGTAGGTGGCGACCAGCGGCTCGGCGATGATCACCGACGCCAGCGCCAGCAAGGCCGCGATGCCGGCGAAGAACTGCAGCGGCCGTTCGCTCACGAACAGCTTGCAGATGGTCTTCAGGATGCGCCAGCCGTCGCGGTAGGTCGACAGCTTGCTTTCCGAGCCCTCGGGCCGCGAGCGGTACGGCACCGGCACCTCGGCGAAGGGCATGCGCAGTTCGAGCGCGTGCACCGTCAGTTCGGTCTCGATCTCGAAGCCTTCCGATACCGCCGGGAATGACTTGGCATAGCGCCTGGAAAAGACGCGGTAGCCCGAGAGCATGTCGGTCAGGCGGCCGCCGAAGAGGCTGGCCACCGCGCCGGTCAGGAGCGCGTTGCCGAAGCGATGGCCGCGCCGGTAGGTCTGCTGGTCGGCGCGGTCGTCGACCCGCGAGCCGACCACCATGTCGAGATTGCCCTCCACCATCATCTCGATCAGGCGGCGCACTTCGCCGACATCGTAGGTGGCGTCGCCGTCGACCATCACGTAGACGTCGGCCTCGACGTCCGCGAACATGCGGCGCGCCACGTTGCCCTTGCCGCGCAGCGCGACGTGCGTCACGGTCGCGCCGCAGGCCCGGGCCACGGCCGCGGTGTCGTCGGTCGAGTTGTTGTCGAAGACATGGATCTCGGCCTCAGGCAGCGCGGCGCGGAACTCGTCCACCACCTGCGCAATGGCGAGCGCCTCGTTGAAGCACGGGATCACGGCTGCGATGCGCAGGCCGCTCAGGTCGGGACGATCGGTCATTTCTGGATGGGCAGGATGCGGTAGGCCTTGGCACCGGCTTTTTCGTACATCAAGGCGAAATGGTCAAGGAAGCCGGGCTGGGCTTCGAGCAGCGGGGCGCTTCCGGCGCCCACCGCGATCGCCTCGAAGCCCAGCCCGGCCAGTTTGCGGGCGAACTCGACCGGTGGCAGGACGATGAAGTCGGAATAGCGCCAGGGTCCGATCGCGTCGCCCCACACCGGCGCCGGCCCATAGTAAGTCGCTTCGCTGAGTGCGATCTGGTAGACGCGTCCGCTGGCGTGCTCGCGCAGGTAGTTCATGACGGCGTAGCCGGGCACCTTCGCCTCGAGGAAGGCCGTCCGCTCGGCCGGCGTGGTCGCGATCGCCGCCACGCTGCGCCGCGTCATGTAGAACGAGCCCCCGACTCCGATCACCACCAGCAGCACGCCAAGACAGCGGCCGGCGCGGTCGAGCGTGCCCTGGGCGTTCCAGCGCGGCAGCGCGCGGCGCAGCCAGCCGGCCAGACCGCCCAGCAGCGCCTGCCAGCCCACCACCGAGACCAGCGCGATCAGCGGCACCGAGGCCGCCAGATAGCGCGGATAGCGCGAGGTCAGGGCCCAGACGCCCAGCGAATAGATGCTGAAGACCGCGGCCGCACGCACGGCGGGCGAACGCTTCCAGAGCAGGGCGAGCGGGGCGAACAGCACGCCCCAGAGGAAGCCGTTGGGCCACGCGGCGTGGGCCTTCACGTCGTCGAACTGGTTCTTGTAGTCGGCCAGGTTCCAGTTGGTGAAGCCGAACAAGCGCGAGCCGATCGGGTTGAAGGGGTCGCCGGTCAGGACGGCGTTGCGCGCATACCAGTAGATGCAGGGAACCAGGAAACACAGGAGCGCCACGGCCCAGACCCTGAGCCTGCGTTCGCGCCGCACCACGAACAGCGCCACCAGTGGCAGCACGGTCAGGGCCTGGTACTTGGAACCCGCGGCGATGCCGAGAAAAAATGCTGCCAGCGCCAGCCAGCGCGGCCCCCGCACCGGGTCGTCGGACTCGCGCCACCACCACAGGGCGGTGCAGGCCGCGAGCACGAAGAGCGCCACGCTGATGTCGATCAGCGCGCTTTCATAGTCGCCGATGCCGAGCCAGATCGCGGCGGCGATGAGGCCGGTCACCCGGCTCGCATGCTGCACGCCCAGGCGGTAGACGATTCCCACCGAAAGCCAGCCCGCGAGGCCGCTCAGCAGGTGCGGCAGCACGTCGTCGCCGACCAGCAACCCGCCCGCATGGATCAGGTTGTAGTTGTACGGGAACCAGGGGTAGCGCAGCCATTCGTGGATGGCGAGCCGGCCGCTCTGCGCCAGCTCGCGCGCATAGGGCAGGTGGTACATCAGCTCGTCGAAGGCCGCCGGCGGCGCCAGCGGCTCGACCAGCGCCGGCAGTGCGGTCAGTGCGAGCACCGCCAGCGCCAGCTTCTCGACGAAGGTCCAGGGCGCCGAGCGCTCGCGCGCGCGCAGTTCGCGCCGCCAGGCCGGCGCCTGCAGGCCGGCCGCCAGCACGCCGGCCGCGACCACGCCGATCACCGCGCCCCGGGTGAACAGGCCGGCGATCGCGATCGCCTGGAAGACGCAGACAAAGATCCCGAGCCCGGCCGCGGCCGCCATCGCGGTCTCGAGCCACACATCGCGGCGCATGGGCGCGCCGATGCGCATCAGCAGCGCCCGGCCGAAACCCCAGCATCCGACCACGAACACCGCCAGCGCCGCGTAATGCGTGGCTGCAAACATCAACTTCTGAATAGGAACTCCCGCTCGCCGTTCGCGCTGGCAACGACTTCCCGTGTCATAGATTCGGCGCCAGCAGGCGCTCGAGGTCCGCCTCGCTCTGGTCGCGCCGCGCCGCCTGGTCCTGCAGCTGGTCGTGCCCGATCTTGCCGACGTTGAAATAGGTCGCGTCGGGATGGCTCAGGTAGAAGCCGCTCACGCTGGCGGCCGGCATCATGGCGAGGCTGTCGGTCAGCGTCATGCCGATGTCCGCGCAGTTCAGGAGGTCGAACATCGGCCGCTTCACGCTGTGGTCCGGGCAGGCCGGATAGCCGGGCGCGGGCCGGATGCCGCGGTACTTCTCGCCGATCATCTCCTCGTTGCTCAAGGCCTCGTCGGCCGCATAGCCCCACAGGTCGGAGCGCACGCGGTGGTGCAGCGCTTCGGCGAAGGCCTCGGCCAGGCGGTCGGCCAACGCCTTGAGCATGATGGCCGAGTAGTCGTCGAGGTCGTCGATGAAGTACTTCTCCTTCTTCTCGACGCCCAGGCCGGCGGTGACCGCGAACACGCCCACGTAGTCCGCGAGGCCGCTCGCCCGCGGCGCGACGAAGTCGGCCAGGCAGCGGCTGGGCCGCATCACGCCCTCGATCTCCTGCTTCTCGGTCTGCTGGCGCATGCCGTACCAGGTCATGGCGACTTCGGTGCGCGACTCGTCGGTGTAGAGCACGATGTCGTCGTCGTTCTCGGTGTTGGCCGGCCAGAAGCCGATCACGCCGCTGGCCGTGAGCCAGCGGCCCTCGATCAGCCGCTTGAGCATGCGCTGGCCGTCGGCATAGACGCGCACCGCCTCGGTGCCGACCACCTCGTCCTTGAGGATCGCCGGAAACGGGCCGGCCAGGTCCCAGGTCTGGAAGAACGGCCCCCAGTCGATGTACTTCGCCAGCTCGGTGAGGTCGAAGTTCTTGAACACGCGCCGTCCGATGAACTTCGGCACCGGCGGCACATAGCCCGTCCAGGCGATCGGCGCCTTGTTGGCGCGCGCCTTGGCCAGCGGCCACAGCGGCGTCTGCTTCTTGTTGGCGTGCTGGTGGCGCACCTTGTCGTAGTCGGCGTTGATCTCGTTGATGTAGTTCGCGGCCTGCTCCGACAGCAGAGACTGCGCCACGCTCACGCTGCGCGAGGCGTCGGGCACGTAGACCACCGGCCCTTCGTAGTGCGGCGCGATCTTGACCGCGGTGTGCACGCGGCTGGTGGTGGCGCCGCCGATCAGCAGGGGGATCTTCTTGATCCGGAAGTGCTCGTCCTTCTGCATCTCGCCGGCGACGTACTGCATCTCCTCGAGGCTCGGCGTGATCAGGCCCGAGAGGCCGACGATGTCGGCGCCCTCGACCTTGGCGCGCGCGAGGATCTCATGGCAGGGCACCATCACGCCCATGTTCACGACCTCGAAGTTGTTGCACTGGAGCACGACCGTGACGATGTTCTTGCCGATGTCGTGGACGTCGCCCTTGACGGTCGCGATGACGATCTTGCCCTTGGTCCGGACGTCACGGCCGGCGGCCTCGTCCTGGCGCTTTTCCTCCTCGATGTAGGGGATCAGGTGGGCCACCGCGGACTTCATCACGCGGGCCGACTTCACCACCTGCGGCAGGAACATCTTGCCCTGGCCGAACAGGTCGCCGACGATGTTCATGCCGTCCATCAGCGGGCCTTCGATCACGTGCAGCGGACGGCCGCCCTTGGCCAGGATCGCCTGGTAGGCCTCTTCGGTGTCCTCGACGATGAAGTCGGTGATGCCGTGCACCATGGCATGCGAGAGGCGCTGGCTCACGCCCACCGGATGCTCCGGCGTGCCGCGCCATTCGAGCTTCTTGCTCTCGTCCTTGGCGCCGCTCTTGGCGGTCTCGGCGACCTCGACCAGGCGCTCGCCGGCATCGGGCCGGCGGTTCAGCACCACGTCTTCCACCCGCTCGCGCAGCTCGGGCTCGAGGTCGTCGTAGACGCCCACCATGCCGGCGTTGACGATGCCCATGTCCATGCCGGCCWGAATGGCGTGGTACAGGAACACGGTGTGGATGGCTTCGCGCACCGGGTCGTTGCCGCGGAAGCTGAAGCTCACGTTCGAGACCCCGCCCGACACCTTGGCGCCGGGCAGGTTCTGCTTGATCCAGCGCACCGCGTTGATGAAGTCGACCGCGTAGTTGTTGTGCTCSTCGATGCCGGTGGCRATCGCGAAGATGTTGGGGTCGAAGATGATGTCCTCGGGCGGGAAGCCGATCTCGTCGACCAAGAGGCGGTAGGCCCGCTCGCAGATCTCGATCTTGCGCTCGTAGGTGTCGGCCTGGCCCTTTTCRTCRAAGGCCATCACCACCGCCGCTGCGCCGTAGCGCCGCAGCAGGCGGGCCTGGTGCCGGAAGGGGTCCTCGCCCTCCTTCATGCTGATCGAGTTGACGATGCCCTTGCCCTGGATGCAGCGCAAGCCGGCCTCGATCACCTCCCACTTCGAGCTGTCGACCATGATCGGCACCCGCGCGATGTCGGGTTCGCTGGCGATCAGGTTCAGGAAGCGCACCATGGCGGCCTTGCTGTCGAGCATGGCCTCGTCCATGTTGATGTCGATCACCTGGGCGCCGTTCTCGACCTGCTGGCGCGCGACGGCCAGCGCTTCCTCGAACTGGCCGTTGAGGATCATCCGCGCGAAGGCCTTGGAGCCGGTGACGTTGGTGCGCTC
>NZ_JBFUCI010000337.1:0-7193 GCF_056405335.1 Variovorax sp. P1_H12_2 | reverse complement strand
GTGCAGCAGCGGCCGGCGGCGCGGGTTCGGCCGCGGGCTGCAGGGCCACCAGCGGCCGGGCCGGCGCGTTGCGGTAGCTCGCCGGCAATTGCGAGCTCTTGGGGTAGCCCGCGGCGTCGAGGTATTGCGACCACTCCGAATCCGCAAAGCCCTTGAGCTGCTGCGAGCCGATGGTCAGCAGCGGCAGCGAGGCCTGGCCGCTCAGACGCTGCAGCGCTTCGACGTCCTCGTTGGATTTGACGGTCCGTTCGTCGAAGGGCACGCCGCGGGTGACCAGCAGCGAGCGGCCGGCGCCGCAGGGACTGCAGGCCTCGCTGGTGTAGAGCGTCACCGGATAGCGCTGCGCGACCTGCCGCAGTTCGTAGGGCAGGCCGGTGCCGGCGCCGGCGCCCGAGTTGCCGCCGACCCGGGCCGGAGCCGCCGGAGCGTTGGCACTCGGCGGCTGGTCGGAAAAGGTGACCTTGCCGTTCTTGTCGACGTTGCGATAGACCGACTGCGCCAGTGTGGCGCCGGCGACCAGCAGCAGGGTGAGGCCCGCGAGGGCGGCGTTGAGCTTCATCGATGATTCCCGAAATCGGATGGAGCGAAGTATCTCAGGCTGGTTGCGCCTCGGCCATTCCCTGGTGTCGAAGCAAGGCGTCCAGTTGCGGTTCGCGGCCTCGGAAGGCCTTGAAAGATTCCATCGCGCTGCGGCTGCCGCCGGCCTCGAGGATGGCCTCGCGGTACTTGCGGCCGGTCTCGATGCTCGGCTCCCCGTTGGCGCCGGCGGTCTCCTCGAAAGCCGCGTAGGCGTCCGCGCTGAGCACCTCGGCCCACTTGTAGCTGTAGTAGCCGGCCGCATAGCCGCCCGAGAAGATGTGGCTGAAGGTGTTCGGCGTGCGGCTGAAGGCCGGGGAGGGCATCACCGCGACCTCCTCGCGCACCTTGGCCAGCAGCGCCATCACATCGCCCGGCTGGGCGCTGGCGGCGTCGTAGCCGGTGTGCAGCAGCATGTCGAAGAGCGAGAACTCGATCTGGCGCAGGGTCTGCAGGCCGCTCTGGAAGTTCTTCGCGGCCGTCATCTTGTCGAACAGGGCGCGCGGCAGCGGCGCGCCGGTGTCGACTTGAGAGGTCATGTGCGCGAGCACGTCCCATTCCCAGCAGAAGTTCTCCATGAACTGGCTCGGCAGCTCGACCGCATCCCACTCGACGCCGCTGATGCCCGAGACGTCGCGCTCGTTGATCCGGGTCAGCATGTGGTGCAGGCCATGGCCGAATTCGTGGAACAGGGTGGTCACGTCGTCGTGCGTCAGCAGCGGCGGCTTGCCGTCGACGCCTTCGGCGAAGTTGCAGACCAATTGCGCCACCGGCGTCTGCAGCGCGCCGGTGTCGGGGCGAAGCCAGCGCGCGCGCACGTCGTCCATCCAGGCGCCGCCGCGCTTGGCGGCACGGGCGGACGGGTCAAGGTAGAACTGGCCGACCTTCTGGCCGGCGCGCTCGATGCGATAGAACTCCACGCTCGGGTGCCAGACCGGCGCCGTGTCGCGCCGGATCGAGACCTCGAACAGGGTTTCGACGATCTTGAACAGGCCGGCCATCACCTTCGGCGCGGGGAAGTACTGCTTGACCTCCTGCTCGCTGAAGGCGTAACGCGCTTCCTTGAGCTTTTCGCCGATGTAGCTCCAGTCCCAGGGCTGCGGATCGGCGAGGCCCAGGTGCTGCGCCGCGAAGCTGCGCAGGTCGGCCAGGTCGCGCTCGCCGTAGGGCCTGGCCTTGGCGGCGAGATCGCGCAGGAACTTGATCACCTGGTCGGCCGATTCGGCCATCTTCGGCACGATCGAGAGCTCGCCGAAATTGGGGTAGCCGAGAAGCTTGGCCTCCTCCTGGCGCAGCGCCAGGATCTCGCGGATCAGCGCGGTGTTGTCGAAGGCGGGGTCGCCGAATTCGCTGGCGCGCGTGACGTAGGCGCGATAGAGCCGCTCGCGCAGCGCACTGCTCTTCGCGAACTGCATGACCGGCAGGTAGCAGGGCATCTTGAGCGTGAGCTTGTAGCCGTCCTTGCCCTCGGCTTCGGCGGCCGAGCTGGCGGCGCTGATGACGTCCTCCGGCAGGCCGTCGAGATCTGCGAGCTCCGCATACCAGGCGAAGGCGTCGGTGGCGTCGAGCGCGTTCTCGCTGAACTTCTGGCTCAGCTCGGCCTGGCGCTCCTGGATCTCCGCGAAACGAGCCTTGGCCGCACCCTGCAGTTCGGCGCCGCCGAGCACGAAGTTGCGGATCGCATAGCGGTGCGCCTGGCGCTGTTCGGGGTTGAGCGTCGCCGGGACGATCGCCTTGTACTTGGCGTAGAGCCGCTCGTCCGAACCCAGGCGGGTCCAGAAGGCGGTGACACGCGGCATCGCGTCGTTATAGGCGGCGCGCAGCTCGGGCGTGTCGGCGACCGCATTGAGATGGCCGACCGCGCCCCAGGCGCGGCTGAAGCGCTCCGAGGCCACGTCCAGGACCTTCGCGATCGCGGTCCAGTCGGCCGGGAATCCGGGCGCGGTCACTTCCTGCAGCGCCGACTCGGCGTCGGCGAGCAGGGTGTCGACCGCCGGGGCGACATGCTCCGGCCGGATCTGGTCGAACAGCGGGAGGTCGTTGAAGTCGAGGAGCGGATTGGTCATGGTCTTGTTCAGATGGCGGACGGACGGCGCGAGTTCAAGTGGCGCTGGCGGCCGCGCGTTCGGCGGCCTCGAGGGTGTTGACCAGCAGCATCGTGATGGTCATCGGGCCGACGCCGCCGGGCACCGGCGTGATCCAGCCCGCGACCTCGCGCACGCCGGCGAAGTCGACGTCCCCGCAGAGCTTGCCTTCGTCGTTGCGGTTCATGCCGACGTCGATCACGACCGCGCCCGGCTTGACCATGTCGGCCGTGAGCACATTGCGCTTGCCCACGGCCGCGACCACCACGTCGGCCTGGCGCGTGATGGCGCCCAGGTCGGCGGTCGCACTGTGGCAGATGGTGACCGTGGCGCTCCTGGCCAGCAGCATCAGCGCCATCGGCTTGCCGACGATGTTGCTGCGGCCGATGACCACCGCGTGCTTGCCGCGCAGCTCGAAGCCGATCGACTCGAGCATCTTCATGCAGCCGTAGGGCGTGCAGGGCCAGAAGCCGGGCGAGCCGGTCATCAGGGCGCCGGCGCTGGCGACGTGGAAGCCATCGACATCCTTGGACGGTGCGATCGCCTCGATCACCTTCTGCGCGTCGATGTGCGCGGGCAGCGGGAGCTGCACCAGGATGCCGTGGATCGACGGGTCGTTGTTGAGCGCGTCGACCCGGGCCAGCAGGTCGGCCTCGCTCAGGTCGGCCGGGTACTTCTCGAGCACCGAGTGCAGGCCGCTGTCCTCGCAGGCCTTGACCTTGTTGCGCACGTAGACCTGGCTGGCGGGGTTTTCGCCGACCAGCACCACCGCCAGGCCGGGGACCACGCCGCGGGCCTTGAGCGCGGCGGCGCGGGCCGCGACCTCGGTGCGGAGCGTCTTGGAGAGGGCGTTGCCGTCGATCAGTTGAGCTGTCATCGTTTTTTCGATCTTCAGAAATGGAAACGCCCGCTTGCGCAGGCGTGAGGTCGGTCGGGAGCGCCGGGGCGGCCGGGCTAGGCCTTGGCCGGCGTCGCCGCCTGTCCGAGGGCGATTTTCAGCAGGTCGGCCACGGTGTTGGCGTTGAGCTTTTCCATGATGTTGGCGCGGTGCGCCTCCACCGTCTTGATGCTGATGCCGAGGTCGTCGGCGATCTGCTTGTTGAGGCGGCCGGCGACGATGCGCTCGAGCACCTGGGCCTCGCGGCCGGTGAGCTTGGACAGCAGGGCGTCGCGGCTGGCCGACTGCTGGTGCTGCGCGAAGGCGCCGCGCGCGTGTTCGAGCATGCGCTCGACCAGCGTCACCAGCGCCTCGTCGTTGAAAGGCTTCTGGATGAAATCCATCGCGCCCTTCTTCATGCTGTCGACCGCCATCGGCACGTCGCCGTGGCCGGTGATGACCACGATCGGCAGCGGAGAGCGGCGCTCGATCAGCCGGTCCTGGAGCTCGATGCCGGACATGCCGGCCATGCGGATGTCGACGATCAGGCAGGCCACCTCGCGCGGGTCGTAGCGCGACAGGAAGGACTCGGCCGAATCGAAGCAGCGGACTCGGTAGTCCTTGCCCTCGAGCAGCCATTGCAACGAATCGCGGACTGCTTCGTCGTCATCGACGACATAGACCGTGCCCTTCTTCGGAATCAAACTCATGCAGGTACTTTCGCCTCGTTGCTTGCTACGGAATCGATAGCGTCCAACACCGGTAACCAGAAGGAAAAACGGCATCCGACCACATCCGGCCCATTGTAGATGTTCTCCGCCTGCATCCGGCCGCGGTGCGACTCGACGATGGTGCGGCACAAATTGAGGCCGATCCCCATGCCCTCGGGCTTGGTGGAGAAGAAGGCCTCGTAGAGCCGTTCCATCACTTCGGGGGCCAGGCCCATGCCGGTGTCCTGGACCGAGAATTCGACCGCGGGCTGGCCGTCGATTGTCTTGGGCAGCACCCGCAGCTCGACGCTGCGGCGCGCCAGCGGCCGGTTGGCCAGGTCGATCGACTCGGCCGCGTTCTTCAGCAGGTTGACCATCACCTGCTCGATCAGGATCGGGTCGACCCGCAGGATCGGCAGCCGCGCGGCCACATAGTGGTTCAGGCGCACGTTGCGCCGGCGCAACTCGATGCCGGCCAGTTCGACCGCCTCGCTGACCATGGTCGAGACCTCGGCCGGCGTCCGGTTGGGCTCGCTGCGCTTCACGAAGGAGCGGATGCGCTGGATGATCTGGCCGGCGCGCTGGGCCTGCTTCGAGGTCTTCTCGAGTGCCGCGAGCAGGGCGTCCGAATCGATCTGCTGGCCCTTGATGCGCGACACCATGCCGTTGCAGTAGTTGGTGATCGCGGTCAGCGGCTGGTTGAGCTCGTGCGCGACGCTGGAGGCCATCTCGCCCATGGTGATCAGCCGACTGGCTGCGTGGGCCCGGTCGGCCTGGGCCGCTGCCAGGTCTTCGGCGTCGCGCCGCGGCGTGATGTCGGTGGCGATCACCAGCTGGGCCAGCCGGCCGTCGACCCAGGTCAGGTAGCGCGAGCGCACCTCGAGCCACTTGCCGAGCTCGGGCACGAAGATCTCGTTGTTGGCCGRCTGGGCGGTGGTGAGCTGGTCGATCGGCAGTCCGGCGAAGGAGTCGACGTCGTCCAGTTCTTCATCGCGCGCCTGCGTGGCCGGCACGCCGGCCTGCGCCACCATGCCGAGGTGGCCGACCGTGTTGGAGCCGAACCAGAGCCGGTAGAGCTTGTTGGCGAACAGCAGCTCCTCGCTGCCCAGCGGGGCCACCGAGACCGAGGCGTCCAGCGCTTCCAGCACGGTGGTGAAGCGCTCGTAGGAGGCCGACAGCTGCTCGCGGATCCGGGTCGGCTCGGTGATGTCGGTCATCGAGGTCATCCAGCCGGTCTGGTGGCCGCGGGCGTCGATCAGCGGCGAGACATAGAGCCGGGCGTTGAAGACGCTGCCGTTGCGGCGCTTCACCCGGACCTGGAAGCCGCCGGGCAGGGCGCGCCCGTGCAGCTCTTCCTCGAGCCGCTCGTTCATGACCTCGCGGTCGGATTCGAGCCAGTAGGGGAAGGGCGGGGTCTGGCCGACCAGCTCGTTCTCGCTCCAGCCGGTCATGGCGCAGAAGGCCGCGTTGACATAGGTGATGCGGCCTTCGAGGTCGAGCACGCGCATGCCGGTCAGCATGGAGTTCTCCATCGCGCGCCGGAAGTTGGTCTCGGCGACCAGCGCCTGCTGCGCCTGCAGCCGCCTGCGCGTGTGGCGCCAGGTGCCGATCAGCATCCAGCTGGTGAGCACGCTGAGCGCGCCGACCAGCCAGAAGAGGCCGTTGCCGACCACGCCCTGCGAGGTGCGGTAGGCCTGTGCCCGCAGCACCAGCGCGTTGCCCACGGGAGAGACCGGGACTTCGTACTCGTTGGTGCGCGCCGTCCAGGGCAGCAGCCGCGTACCGGCGCCGCGCGGATTGGCGACCGTGTTGCCGGCGATCAGGCCGCCCTTGGCGTCGAGCAGCGAGACCGCGTAGCGCGCCGAGACCTCGGACGGCATGCCGTAGCGCAGCAGTCCATCGATCGAGAACTCTCCGAGCAGCATCCCGGCGAACAGGCCCTGGTCGAACAACGGGATGTAGAGCCCCAGCATCGGCGGCGGCTCGCCGCCGGCCAGCGGCTGCGAGAAGACCGGCTGGCGCAGCTCGCGCGCCAGCGCGTAGTTGCTCTCGATGTCGCCCGGTCGCAGCACCTCGCCGATCGCATGCTGGAGCGCCGGATRGACGCTCGGCGCGGCGTAATTGGCCTTGAAGCGGCGGCGATCGTCGATCCAGCTGACCGACTGCAACTCCGGGAACTGGCTCACCAGCGACTCCGCGCGGCTGGTGAACTCGGCGGGGTCGATCTCGCGGTTGGAGGCGTCGCGCGCGAGCCGCATCAGCTGCTCCTGGCGCTCCAGCAGCCGCAGGCGCACGCGTTGCTGGGCGTACTCCACGTCGCGCTTCACCGACTCCTGGACCCGTTCCACTTCCTCGGCGCGCAAGTACCAGAACGCCGACACGATGGCGGCGAGGAACAGCAGCACGGCGGCCAGCGGCGCGAGCATCGCAACGGCGTCCTGCAGCACCGGCGTCTGGCGGCGCCACCAGCGGCGCCACCACGACAGCGGCGATGCGGCGCTGCGGGCGACCGCGATCGGAGAAGAAAGGGGCATCGGCCAAGTTTAGGTGAAGCCCCCTGCCGACGAACGGCGGCAGGCGAGTGTCAGGGACCGACGTGCGGCCACCTTCGATAGAGAGATTTCATAATAAGAAATCGCTAAGCACGATTTGAAATCCAAAGAATTCTGTGAGAAACTGCCGCGCGCTGCCGGATACGGCACTAAATTACAGCCACACCCCCCTCACAAAGGAGACAAGCATGTCGGCAAATCCCGAGAACCTGTTCGGCTCGGCCGCGAACGACCTGGACGCGCAGGAGACGCGTGAATGGATGGACGCCCTGTCGGCCGTCATCGAGAGCGAGGGGCCCGAACGCGCGCACTTCCTGCTTGAGCAACTGCTCGAGCATGCGCGCCAGAACAGCATCGACAAACCGTTCTCGGCCAATACGGCCTATGTGAACAC
>NZ_JBFUCI010000336.1:0-7260 GCF_056405335.1 Variovorax sp. P1_H12_2 | reverse complement strand
TGCGCCGGCGCGGTCGAATGGACGGTCGACTGCGGCTGCCAGGCCTTGCAGCCGGTCGCGAGCAGGCCCCGCGGCGTCGGCTCGACCCGGTAGTCGTCGATCGCCGTCATCCCGCGGGCGCCGAGCCAGCCCTCGTGGACGAATCCGAAGTGCGCCATGTCGAGGAAATTCTCCACCAGCCGGGGCGCGCTGGTCTCGACCTCGTAGGGGCCGCAGTTGAGCTTGCGCAGGCGCGGGTCGTCCTCCGCGGCGAAAGCGGGCGGCGCTTCATCGCCCGCCTCCGCCGCCTCGAGCCGGACCCACACCAGCCCTTGCGCTTCGCGCGCCGCATGGGCGGTGACGCGGTGCGTGGCCGGCGGCACGAAGTCCGGCAGCGCCGGCACCCGGGTGCAGCGGCCGCCGGCCTCGAAGCGCCAGCCGTGGTACGGGCATTCCAGGCGCGCGCCACCGCCTTCGCAGGCCACCACGCGGCCCAGCGAGAGCTGCGCGCCGCGGTGCGGACAGCGGTCCGCCCAGGCGTGAACGGCCGACGCCTCGTCGCGCCACAGCACCAGGTCTTCGCCGAGCAGTCGCACGGCCAGCGGCGCGTCCCGTACCTGGTCCGCCAGCACCACCGGATGCCAGAGTCGTCTTTCAATCATCGTGGAACCTCAAACGAAAAAAGGGTTGCCCCAAGGACAACCCTTCGCACCGGAATCCGGGGCCTTCGATTACTTCTTTTCGCCGCCCGGCACCTTGCCTTCGACGCCCTTGACGTAGAAGTTGACGCCACTCAGGAACTTGTCGTCGGCCACCGCACCGGCGGCCACCACTTCCTTGCCGTCCTGGTCGACGATCGGGCCCTTCCAGATCGAGAAGCTGCCGTCCTTCAGGCCCTTCTTGACTTCCTCGATCTTGGCCTTGGTCTCGGCCGGCACGTCCTCGGCGATCGACACCAGGTCGATCGCGCCTTCCTTCACGCCCCACCAGGTCTGGCCGGTGACCCACTTGCCGTCGAGCATCTCCTGCACCGCCTTGGTGTAGTACGGTGCCCAGTTGATCACGGCCGAGCCCAGGTGGGCCTTGGGGCCGTAGGCGGTCATGTCGGAATCCCAGCCGAAGGCGCGCTTGCCCTTTTCCTGCGCGGTCTTGAGCACGGCCGGCGAATCGGTGTTCTGGAACAGTACGTCGGCGCCGCCGTTGATCAGCGCGGTGGCGGCTTCGGTTTCCTTCGGCGGGCTGAACCATTCGTTGACCCACACCACCTTGGTCGTGACCTTCGGGTTGACCGACTGCGCGCCCAGCGTGAAGCTGTTGATGTTGCGCAGCACCTCGGGGATCGGCACCGAGCCGACCACGCCCAGCGTGTTGCTCTTGGTCATCGAGCCCGCGATGACGCCGGCCATGTAGGCGCCCTCGTAGGTGCGGCTGTCGTAGGTGCGCATGTTCTCGGCCGTCTTGTAGCCGGTGGCATGCTCGAACTTGACTTCCTTGTTGTCCGCCGCGACCTTCAGCATCGGCTCCATGTAGCCGAAGGTGGTGCCGAAGATCAGCTTGTTGCCCTGGCTGACCATGTCGCGGAACACGCGTTCGGCGTCGGCGCTCTCGGGCACGCTCTCGACGAAGGTGGTCTTGATCTTGTCGCCGAATTCCTTCTCGACCGCCTTGCGCGCGTTGTCGTGCGCGAACGACCAGCCGCCGTCGCCGACCGGGCCGACGTAGGCGAAAGCGATGTTCAGCGGTGCCGCCGGCGCGGGTGCCGCAGCGCTCGGCGCCGGGGCCGCGGGTGCGGCGGCCGGCGCGGCTGCTTCTTCCTTCTTGCCGCAGCCGATGAGGGCGGCCGAAGCGACCGCCGTGACGGCGGCCAGCTTGAGCAGGGAACGCTTGTTCAGATCATTCATTGTTTGACATCCTCGAAGGACAGGTTGACGGAGAAACAAAACGAAACGTGATTATGAGCCGGGGTAGAACGGTTTTCCTATGGAGGCCGGCATGTTGACGCGGATGAAGCCCGGGTTGCGCGAGATCAGCGCCAGCACCACGATCGGCGCGATGTAGGTCAGCATGCTGAGGAACTGGCTCGGAATGTTGACGCCCGTGCTCTGCAGGTGGAAGCCCAGCATCGAGACACCGCCGAACAGGTAGGCGCCGAGCAGCACCCGCACCGGCCGCCAGGTCGCGAAGGTGGTCAGCGCCAGCGCGATCCAGCCCCGGCCGGCGACCATGCCCTCGACCCAGAGCGGCGTGTAGACCGTCGACAGGTAGGCGCCCGCCAGCCCGCACAGCGCACCGCCGGCGATCACCGCCAGGAAGCGGATGCGGCGCACCGGGTAGCCCAGCGCATGCGAGGATTCCGGCGACTCGCCGACCGAGCGCAGCACCAGGCCGGCGCGGGTGCGATAGAGGAACCAGATCAGCCCGATCGTCAGCAGCACCGCGAAGTACACGAGCGGGTGATGGCGGAACAGGGCCGGCCCGACCAGCGGGATGTCGCCCAGCACCGGCAGCGCGTACGACACGCTCTCGGGCAGCTTGGCCTGCACGAAATTGATGCCCGCGAAGGCCGAGAAGCCGACGCCGAACAGGCTCAGCGCCAGCCCGGTGGCGTACTGGTTGGTGTTGAGCCAGATCACCAGCACGCCGAAGAAGGCCGACAGCAGCGCCCCGGCCGCCATGCCGGCCAGGAAGCCGAGCCAGGTGCTGCGCGTGACCACCACGGTGGCGAAGCCGGCGATCGCGGCGCACAGCATGATGCCCTCGGCGCCGAGGTTCWCGATGCCGGCCTKTTCGTTGATCAGCAGGCCCAGCGCGGCGATCGCGAGCACGGTGCCGGCGCTGAGCGTGGAGCCCAGCAAGAGTGCGTAGCTGTCCATCATGCCTCCCGACGGGCCGCCCCTAGGGAGGCATGCGCCCCCTCGGGGGGCAGCGAATACACGAAGTGATGAGCGTGGGGGTTCATGGTCATGCGGCTCCTTCCGTGGGGCGGGCAACAGGTGCGGTCAGGGGCGTGCTGGCCTGCAGCGACCCGGTGCCGCCCGCCGTCGCGGCGATGGCCTTGGGCGCCGACTTGCGGCTGATGCGGTACGCGATCAGCGTGTCGCAGGCCAGCAGCGTGAACAGCAAGAGGCCCTGGAACACGCCGGTGAGCGATTTCGGCAGCCCGAGCCGAGACTGGGCGAGTTCGCCGCCGATGTAGAACATGCTCATGAGGATCGCCGAGAAGATCATGCCGACCGGGTGCAACCGGCCAACGAAGGCCACGATGATGGCGGCGAAGCCGTAGCCCGCCGGCACGTAGGGCGTGAGCTGGCCGATCGGGCCCGCCACTTCGAGCGCACCCGCGAGGCCGGCCGCGCCGCCCGAGGTCAGCAGCGCGATCCAGACCGCGCGCCGGGCCGAGAAGCCCGCATAGCGCGCGGCCGCCGGCGCCAGCCCGCCGACCTGCTGCGCGAAGCCGGCACGGGTGCGGAACAGGAAGACCCACAGCGCCGCCGAGCCGGCCAGCGCGATCAAGAGTCCGATGCTCACGCGCGAGCCCTTCATGAGCCGCGGGATCTGCGTCACCGCCTCGAAGGTCTTGGTCTGCGGGAAGTTGTAGCCCTGCGGGTCCTTCCACGGCCCGTAGACCATGTAGCCCAGCAGCAGCACCGCGACGTAGACCAGCATCAGGCTCACGAGGATCTCGTTGGCATTGAACTTGTCGCGCAGGAAGGCCACGATGGCGGCCCAGAACATGCCGCCCAGGATGCCCGCGACCAGGATCGGGCCCACGATCCAGCCGCCGGTGGATTTGTCGGCCAGCAAGGCGACCCCGCCGGCCGCGAGAGCGCCGAACACGAACTGCCCTTCGGCGCCGATGTTCCAGACGTTGGAGCGGAAGCAGACCGCGAGGCCGAGCGCGATGATCAAGAGCGGCGTCGCCTTGACCATCAGCTCGCCCAGCGCATAGCCGCTCTTGATCGGCTCCCAGAAGAACACGGCGAGACCCTTGACCGGGTCCTTGCCGAGCAGGGCGAACAGCACCATGCCGATCAGCACCGTGATCAGCAGCGCCAGGATCGGCGAGCCGTAGCTCCAGAAGCGCGACAGCTGCGGGCGGGGTTCGAGCTTAAGCATGGGCCACCTCCGTCGCCGCCGAGGCGGCGTGCTGCGACTTGTCCCAGAGACCGCTCATCCACTCGCCGATCTGCGGCACCGTGGCGGCGGCGCGGTCGATCGAGGGCGAAAGCCGCCCCTTGGCGATCACGTAGAGCCGGTCGCTGATCTCGAACAGTTCGTCGAGCTCCTCGCTGACCACCAGCACCGCGCAACCGGCGTCGCGCAGCGCCAGGATCTCGCCGCGGATCAGCGCCGCGGCGCCAACGTCCACGCCCCAGGTCGGCTGCGAGACGATGAAGATCTTCGGATTGGCATCGATCTCTCGGCCGACGATGAACTTCTGCAGGTTGCCGCCCGACAGCGAGCGCGCCGCCGCGCCCGGCCCGCCGGCCTTGACGTTGAAGCGCTTGATGATGTCGCTGGCGTGCTGCTGCAGCGCGCGGGTGCGGATCCAGCCGCCGCGGCCCACCGCGTTGCTGCGCGTCAGCAGCATGTTCTGCGCCAGGGCCAGGGTCGGCACGGCGCCGCGGCCCAGCCTTTCCTCGGGCACGAAATGCAGGCCCAGCGCCCGCCGGCGGCGCGGCCGGAAGTGCGCCGCCGGCTGGCCGAAGACCTCGATCATGCGGGCCTCGGCCCGCGTGTCCTCGCCCGAGAGCGCATAGAGCAGCTCCTTCTGGCCGTTGCCCGAGACGCCCGCGATGCCCACCACCTCGCCGGCCCGGACGTCGAGCGAGATGCCGTCGAGATCGACGCCGAACTGGTCCTCGCGCGCCAGGCTCAGGGCCTTGACTTGCAGCGCCACCGCGCCCGCATGCACCGGCCGGTGCTGCAGGGGCGGCGGCTCGGCGCCGATCATCAGCCGCGACAGCGACTCGTTCGATTCGTTCTGCGGGTTGCACACGCCCGTGACCTTGCCGCCGCGCAGCACCGTGCAGGCGGTGCACAGCTCGCGGATCTCGTGCAGCTTGTGGCTGATGTAGAGGATGCTGCAGCCCTCGGAAGCCAGCTTCTTGAGCACCACGAACAGCTTCTGCACCGCCTGGGGCGTCAGCACCGAGGTCGGCTCGTCGAGGATCAGGAGCTTGGGGTTCGTCAGCAGCGCGCGGATGATCTCGACCCGCTGCATTTCGCCGACCGACAACGTATGGACCGGCCGCGAGGGGTCGATGTCCAGGCCGTACTCGGCGGCCTTGCCCTGGACGCGGCGCGCCACCTCGGCCAGCGCCAGGCTCTTGTCCAGGCCGAGCCAGACGTTCTCGGCCACGGTCAGGGTGTCGAACAGGCTGAAATGCTGGAACACCATGCTGATGCCCAGCGCCCTCGCCTCCTGTGGGTTGCGCACGTTGACCGGCTGGCCGTTGAACATCACGCTGCCTTCATCGGGCTTCACCGAGCCGTAGATGATCTTCATGAGCGTGGACTTGCCGGCGCCGTTCTCGCCGAGGACCGCGTGGGTTTCGCCGGGCGCCACCGTCAGCGAGACGTCGCTGTTGGCGACCACCGCGGGATAGCGCTTCGTGATGTGCGCGAGCTGGAGTCTGTGGATTGTCATGCCTGTGCCTGGCTTTTTTTGGGTTTTAGCGACGCATTGTCGTCAGTGTCCGCCGATATAGATGAACTTGAACAGGAACACGCCGCCGATCAGCCAGACCATCCAGTGGACTTTCGTGGCCTGGCCGGTGAACAGCTTGAGCACCGCATAGGTGATGAAGCCGAACGCCAGGCCATTGGCGATGGAATAGGTGAAGGGCATGGTCAGCGCCGTGACGGCCGCCGGAACCACCTCGGTCGTGTCGTCCCAGTCGAGTTCGGTCAATTCCCTAAGCATCAAACAGGCCACGAAGAACAGCGCCGGCGCCGTCGCATAGGCCGGCACCGCGCCGGCCAGGGGCGAAATCACCAGCGCGGCCAGGAACAGCACCGCCACCGTCAGCGCCGTGAGGCCGGTGCGGCCGCCGGCCTGCACGCCGGCCGCGCTCTCCACATAGGCGGTGGTGCTGGAGGTGCCGAGCAGCGAACCCGCGAAGATCGCGCCGCTGTCGGCCAGCAGCGCCTTGTTGAGGCGGTCCATCTTGGCCGGCACCAGCAGGCCGGCGCGCCGCGCCACGCCCATCAGCGTGCCGGTGGCGTCGAACAGTTCGACCAGGAAGAACACCAGGATCACGTTGAGGATGCCGCCCGACAGCGCCGCCTTGATGTCGAGCTGCAGGAAGGTCGGCGCGATCGAGGGTGGCGCCGCGAAGATGCCGTGGAAGACGTTGCCGGCGAAGAAGAACGAGGCCACGGTGACGGCGATGATACCGATCAGGATCGCCCCCGGCACCTTGAGCCGGTCGAGCACCACGATCAGGAAGAAGCCCAGGGTCGCCAGCACCACCTCGGGCGTGTGCAGGTCGCCGAGCGTGACGTAGGTCGCCTTGGACGGCGCCACGATGCCCGCGCTCTTGAGCGCGATGATCGCCAGGAAGAGGCCGATGCCGACGGTGATGGCCACCCGGATCGAATGCGGGATGCCGCGGATGATCAGCTCGCGCAGCTTGAACACCGTGACCAGCAGGAACAGGCAGCCCGAGACGAACACCGCCCCCAGCGCCGCCTGCCAGGTGAAGCCCATCTGCAGCACCACCACATAGGCGAAATAGGCATTGAGCCCCATGCCCGGCGCCAGCGCGATCGGGTAGTTGGCGTACAGCGCCATGATGCCCGTGCCCAGGGCGGCGATCAGGCAGGTGGCGACGAACACCGCATCCTTCGGCATCCCGGCGTCGCCGAGGATCGACGGGTTGACGAAGATGATGTAGGCCATCGTCAGGAAGGTCGTGAGGCCCGCCACCAGTTCGGTTCGCACCGTGGTGTTGTGCTCCCTGAGCTTGAATATCCGCTCGGCCCAGCCGGCCGCGGAAGGCTGCGGCGCGCTGGCGTGCTGCTCGAGGTCGAGCGCTTGTTCTGTCCGGTTCATCGCTTGTGTCTCCGTCTCATTTCTTGGGGTCCGTGGCGTTTTTTCTGCAGGGGTCGCGACGCCGGCGCGACAAACGAATCGGTCTATTCGGGTCCGGTCGCGGCGGGCGGCGGGCGCAGCGAGGCCGCCACCGCCTTGGTGCGCTCGCGCAGCCAGCGCGCCGAGCTCGACGAATGGGTGCGCTCGTGCCACAGTTGGTAGTACATGAGGCGCGGCAGCGGCAC
>NZ_JBFUCI010000335.1:0-7287 GCF_056405335.1 Variovorax sp. P1_H12_2 | reverse complement strand
CATCTACAGCGAGTTCTTCCCTGGAGACAAGCCGGCACGCTCGACAATTCAGGCGACAAACATGGTCGCCACCAAGATCGAGATCGAGGTCATTGCCTACAGGCCGTGAGGCCGATGCCGATCTCTTCTTTCGGCAGCGCCTTGTCCGCCTCCAGCGGGCATTTCGAGCTGGCGCGTCAAGCGCGACGCGCGGGCGGCGTTGTCCCCGGACCCGGTGGACAGACTTGTGGACAACCGCATGCGCAACGCAGGGGATTGACTCCAGACGGGCCTTCCGACGCGATGCCTCAAAAACAGGCAGCGCGCTGATGGAACCCAGGGCGCCCAAAGCCGCCCGCTATCCGAGGATGCTCTCCAGGTCGGCCTCGTCGCTTCCCGCGTCGAGCCGGAGGCTTTGCTGAATGTGGTCCAGATGGTGGAGCATGAGGGTTTCGGCCCGCCGCGCGTCGTTGCGCTTGATCGCGTCGACGATCTCTTCGTGCTCGTCGGCGCGGCAACTGGTCGCGGTGGGCGCGTCGTACAGCGAGATGATCAGGCAGGTCAGCGTCGACAGCTCGCGCATCGTGCGCGCGAGCGCCGAGTTGCCGGCCAGTTCGGCCAGCAGCAGGTGGAATTCGCCCGACAGGCGCACCACGGCGCGCGCATCGTTGCGCTGGCGCGCGTCGGCCTCGAGTTCGAGATGCCGGCGCAGGCGCTGCATCTTGAAGTCGTCCATCGTGCCGATCAGCCGGCGCAGCACGCCGGGCTCGATCAGGCGGCGCGCCTCGAAGACGTCCTGTGCCTGCTCGATGGTCGGCTTGGCGACATGGGCGCCGCGCTGCGGCACCAGCTCGACGATCTGCTCATGGGCCAGGCGGGCCAGCACCTCGCGCACCTTGGCGCGGCTGGTGCCGAAGATGGTTGCCAGCCGGTCTTCGCCGAGCTTGGTGCCCGGCGCCAGGCGGTGTTCGAGAATCGCCGTGGAGATCTTCTCGGCGATGGCTTCGACGCTCTGCTCGCGGCCGGTTGCGCTCGTGTCCTTGGGAGAAATCATTTTCTTTGGCATGCGTTGCGATCTTAGCGACGGATTCAGGCGTCGGAACGCCGTCAGGTCGCCGAAGGCCTCATCTCTGCGCGCGGTCCCGTGCGAGCAGCCTTGCAATGCCCTCGGGCAGTCCGTGGTTCGGCTTGATCGGCGGCGGCGCGAAACTGCCCTGGCGCGCGGGCAGCGTGCCCAGTGACACCAGCGTCTGCGCGTGGCAGACGGCGCTCGACACGCCATCGACCACGGGCACCGGAATGCGGTCCCGGATCGATCGCGCCAGGCCCGCCAGCGGTGCGCCGGCGATGATGATCACGTCGGCGCCGTCGTCCTGCACGGCCGACAGGCACAGCGCTTCCAGGCGCGCCGTGTGGTCTTCCTGGACGCGCCCAATGTCCTTCAGCGGGTTGTCCAGGTTGCGGATGCTTGCCAGGCGCTCGCTCAGGCCGTTGGCCTGGACGCATTCGCGGTACCAGGCGGTGATCCGGTGCGAGATCGCGACGATCGAGAAACGCTTGCCGAGCAGGCAGGCGCTCATCAGCGCGGCCTCGGTCAGCCCGACCACGGGGATGTCGAGCACTTCGCGCAGCCCGTCGATGCCCGGATCGCCGAAGGCGGCGACGACGATGGCGTCATGCCGGTCGCAGTGTTCGGCGGCGAGCGTGGCTGTGGCGTAGGCGCCGATCAGCGATTCGAAGCGCGTCTCGATGTACGCGACGCCGAACGGCGCCGTGAGCACGCGGATCTGCGTGCCCGGCGCGGCCGCGCGGCGCGCCTCCGCCTCGATCAGGTCGGAAACGCTCTGGGAGGTGTTGGGGTTGATCAGCAGCAGGTTCATGGCGGGCCTCGGTTCTGCGTGGCGCTATCGGAGGGGGCGAGCCGGCAGCAGGCTCGGCCGGCCGCGCTTCAGAAACTGTCCGCGGCCGGCGCGCGGATGGAAGGTGTCGCCGTCCCACACCACCTCGCCGCGCGCGATCGTCAGCGCCGGCCATGCCTTCACCTCGATGCCCTCGTAGGGCGTGTAGTCCACCGCGTGGTGAAGATCGGCATTGCGCACCTGGCGCGGCGTGGCGCCCCAGACCACGAGGTCGGCATCGGCGCCGATGGCGATGGTGCCCTTGCGCGGATGCAGGCCGTAGGCCTTGGCAGGGTTCGTCGACGTCAGTTCGACGAAGCGGTTGATGGTGATGCGACCGTCGAGCACGCCGTGCGAGAACAGCAGCGGCAACCGGGTCTCGATGCCCGGAATGCCGTTGGGAATGTGGCGGAACTCGACCTCCTTGCCGCCCGGCTTCTTGCCTTCCGGTGCGTCATAGCGGAACGGCGCATGGTCGGACGAGAAGATCGTGAACAGGCCGTCGGCCAGGCCGTTCCAGATGACCTGCTGGTTGTCCTTGTTGCGCGGCGGCGGACTGCACACGCAGCGGGCGCCGCCGTAGCTGTCGTCGATGCCGAGGTCCTCGGCGGTGAGAAACAGGTACTGCGGACAGGTCTCGGCAAACACGTGCAGGCCGTGCGAGCGCGCCCAGCGGATCTGTTCGACGGCCTCCTTGCCCGACACGTGGACGATCATGATCGGCACGTCGACGAGTTCCGACAGCGCGATGGCCCGGTGCGTGGCCTCGCGTTCGACCAGCATCGGCCGCGAATGCGCGTGAAACCGCGGCGCCGTCCGGCCGCTGGCCTCCAGCCGCTTGGTCAGCCACTCGATGCAGTCCGCGTTTTCGGCATGGATCATCGCCATGGCGTCGTGGCTTCGCGCGACATCCAGCACGTCCAGGATCTGGCCGTCGTTGAGCTTGAGATCGTCGTACGTCATGTAGATCTTGAACGACGTGTAGCCTTCGGCGATCAATTGCGGCAGCTCGTGCTTGAGCACCTCCTCGGTCGGGTCGCTGACGATCAGATGAAAGGCGTGGTCGACGTGCGCGCGGCCCTCCGCGCGCTCGTGGTAGTCGCGCACCGCGGCGCGCAGCGACTGGCCCTTCTGCTGCGCGGCGAACGGAATCACCGTGGTGGTGCCTCCGCAGGCGGCCGCACGGGTGCCGGTGTCGAAATCGTCGGCCATTCGCACCGGTGCCTCCATGGGCTGGTCGAGATGGCAATGGGCATCGACGCCGCCCGGCGTGACGAAGGCGCCGGCCGCATCGATCTCGCGGACGCCGGCGGGCAGGCCCATGCCGAGCTGCACGATGCGGCCGTCGACGATGCCGATGTCGGCATCGAAGGTGTCGCTGGCGGTGGCCACGCGCGCATTGCGCACGACCAGATCAAGACCCTTGGTGATCATGAAAACAGCCCTCCCCAACCCTTGACACTGCGCGTATCGACACCGATGAGCTTCAACGCCTTCCAGACCACGGTCGCCACCGAGTCGTAGATCGGGATGCCGAGCTCGCGCTCCAGCTCGTCCACCAGCGGCGCACCGTGCAGGTTGGTGCACATCACGGTGATGGCGTCGGGCTTGGCCTGCGCCACCTCGCGAATCATCGTGCGCAGCGTGTCGGGCGCGACCTCGGCGAACGAGAAGTTCACCGTGAGATCGAGGTGCCGTTCGGCCACGCACTCGACGTCGAGTTCAGCGTAGTTGGCGACGATGCGCCGCTGCACGTCTTCGACATAGGGCGACACGAGCCCCAGCGTGCGCGCGCCCTGTGCGGCCAGCAGGTCGTTGAGCGCCAGCACCGATGTGGTCGCGGGAATGCCGGTCGCTTCGGTGATGCGGGCGCACAGCGCGCGGTCGCGCTCGAAGCCGAGCCAGCTCGCGGAGGTGCCGCTCCAGCAGATCACGTCGACATTCGCATCGGCCAGCAGCTTCGCCGCGTCGAGGATCGTGCGCTCGTCGAACTGGCTCTGCGACTTGTCGCCCATCGAGATCTCGGTCACCCGGAACCGCGAGAAATGCGCCGTGACACCCGGCACGCCGGCGACCATGGCGCTGGTCAGCGGCTCGAGCGCCGTGTTGGAGGAAGGCGTCAACACGCCGATGCGTTTTTGCTGGGACATTTCGCGAACTTTGAAAGTGAACTAGACGGGCAGCTTCTTGCTGTAGTCGATCAGCAGCGTGGAGCAGACGAACAGGCCCGCACCGGCCGCCGCGAACAGCATCAGCGCCAGGAAGTAGGAGCCGGTCGCCTGCACGATCAGGCCGACCACGATCGGCACGCCGATGCCCGCGACGTTGCCGCCCAGGTTCATCGTGCCGCCGAGGAAGCCGACGTGCGCCCGGCGACCGAGGATCGAAGGCACGCACCAGAACAGGCCGCACCAGCGCAGGAAGAACAGCGTGATCGACAGCAGCACGACCACGACGACCGGGTTCGTGATCTGCGACACCATGTAGATCGCAATGGTGGCGATCACCGACGAGATGCCGAACAGCGTGCGCAGCACCCTGGTGGTCGAGGCGCCCGCGGCCATCCACTTGTCGGCCAGCCAGCCGCCGAACATTTCACCGACGAAGCCCGAGAAGAACATGATGAACACCGCGCCGCCCATCTGCTTGATGTCGAAGCCGTGCACCTTGGAGAGGTAGTTCGGCATCCAGGTGAGCAGGCCGTAGAAGAGCGCGTTGAAGCACATCCAGCCGAAGAACATGCCCCAGACCGAACGGAAGCGCAGGAAGTCGAGCAGGCGGCCGCTGGCGCCTTTCGGCTCGCTGGCGGCATCCTGCGCATGGCTCGCCTCGATGTACTTCGCCTCCGCCTCGTTGACGCCGGGATGTTCGCGCGGATGGTTGCGGATGTAGCTCCAGGCAAAGAAGCCGGCGACGACGGTGCCGACACCCGCGATGACGAAGGCCAGGCGCCATGAGCCGAGCATCGCGATGAGGCCCGAGATCAGGATCGCGCCCAGCGCGGCGCCCAGCGGCGCACCGCCGTCGAGCAGGGTCGCACCCCGGCCGCGCTCGTTCTGCGTCATCCAGATGCCGTTGAGCTTGCCGCCCGCGGGATAGATCGGCGCCTCCGCCGCACCCAGGCCCAGGCGCGTCAGCAGCAAGGGAACCCAGCCGGTGCAGAACGCGGCAATGGCCTGGAAGAAGCCCCAGCCGAGCGTCGCGCCGGCGATGACGATGCGCGGGCCGAAACGGTCCGCCAGCATGCCGCCCGGAATCTGCATGAGCGCATAGGTCCAGAAGAAGGAACTCAACAGCAGACCCTGCACGGCCGGCCCGATGTCGAACTCCTTGGCGATCAGCGGCATGGCCACGGACAGCGACGCCCGGTCGATGTAGTTGATCGAGATGAGGAACAACATCATCAGGAAGATCTTCCAACGCACCTTGGTGGGCTGGAGGGCGGTGTCGGGTGCTGCGGCGGTCGCTGTCGCGTCGGCCGTCATGGTGGGTTGCATCGGTTTGTCTCCTTGCTTGGCACGAGGTGCCAACCTGCAGGGAAGCACCCGGCACGCTGGCGAGCTTGCAGCCGCGATGCGGGCTGGTCTGGCCAGTGCACCTCCGAGGCTGTCCGGTGGAATTTAGATTCCGTCGACTTCAATGTCAACATCAATGTTGACAATGTCGTCGACGTTAGGTGAAAACACCTACCACTCCACCCGCCTCCAAGCCGGAATCAGCTCGCATTCGCCAGGGGCGTTGCCGCAAAGAACGCCATGGCCGCCAGCACGCCGCTGCCGGCCAGCGGAACGCCTGCCAGCTTGAAGCCCATCTCGACGCCCGTCAACGCAGCCATCAGGGTCAGGTCGTTGCAATCGCCCAGGTGCCCGATCCGGAACATGCGGCCCCTCAGCTTGCCCAGCCCGGCGCCGAGCGAGAGATCGAATCGCTCGTGGATCARCTTGCGCAGCGCATCGGCATCGACCCCTTGCGGCGTGATGACGCCGGTCAGCACCGGCGAATGCACCCGCTCGTCCGCGCATTGCGTCGGCAGGCCCCAGGCACGCACCGCGGTCCGAACCCCCTCGCCCCATCGCTGGTGGCGTGCGAACACCACGGGCAGGCCCTGCTCGAGCAGCATGTCGAGCGCTTCGCTGAGACCGTAGAGCAGGTTCGTGCTGGGCGTGTAGGGCCAGTAGCCGCCCTTGTTCATCTCGACGATTTCATCCCAGGCCCAGAACGCCTTGGGCAAGCGGGCCGTCCGGCTGACTTCGATGGCCTTGGGCGACAGCGCGTTGAAGCTGATGCCCGGCGGCAGCATCAGCCCCTTCTGCGAGCCGCTGACCGTGACGTCGACACCCCACTCGTCGTGGCGGTAGTCGGCACTCGCGAGGCCGGAGATGGTGTCGACCATCAACAGGGCCGGATGGCCCGCCGCGTCGATCGCACGGCGCACCGCGGCGATGTCGGAGGTGACGCCCGTGGAGGTTTCGTTGTGCACCACGCACACGGCCTTGATGCGATGCGCGCTGTCCTTGCGCAGGCGCTCCTCGATCAGATCGGCCTGCACGCCATGGCGCCAGCTGCGCGGCAGACCGGTCTCGTCGGTGCCCGGCAATGCGAGGAACTCGGGCTCGAGGCCGAGCCGTTGCGCCATCTTCTGCCACAGCGTCGCGAAATGGCCGGTCTCGAACATCAGGACGCTGTCGCCGGGGCTCATCACGTTGACCAGCGCGGCCTCCCAGGCGCCGGTGCCCGACGCGGGGTAGACCACCACCGGATGCCGCGTCTGGAACACCTGCTGCAACCCGCCGATCACCTTCTTGCCGAGCGTGGCGAACTCGGGCCCGCGATGGTCGATGGTCGGCAGGCTGATGGCCCGGAGGATCCGGTCGGGCACCGGGCTGGGGCCGGGAATCTGCAGGAAATGGCGGCCGCTGGAATGGTTGTCGAGAGCGATCATTTGTGTCTCAGTCCTTGGGTCTGGTTCGAGGGTCTAGAACTGCACCGACGCGCGGCCGATGCCCGGAAAATCCACGGTGACGAGGTCGCCCTCGACCGCGCTCAGGATGCCCACCCAGGTGCCGCTGGTCACCACCGTGCCGGCCGCCATGCGGTCGCCATGGCGCGTGGCATGACGCAGCCACGCAGGCAGCACGTGGGCAGGGTCGCCGAGCGAGTGGGTGCCGCGCCGTTCGACCGGCGGCTGGCTGCCGATGCGCACCTCGCAGGCCTGTGCGCTCCAATCGCGCCCGGCAAACGGAATCCATTCGCCGAGCACCAGCGCACCGTGCGATTGCAGGTCCGCCAGCTTGCACAGCGCAGGGGCGTCGATGGCCTCCTGCCAGCGCGAGTCGACGACTTCGATCGAGACCGCCATCGCATCGACCAGGGCACGCGCGCTGTCGACATCCAGCGTCGATGCGAGCGC
>NZ_JBFUCI010000334.1:0-7291 GCF_056405335.1 Variovorax sp. P1_H12_2 | reverse complement strand
GGCTAAGGCCGGCGCCGGGCCGCCCCAAGCCGGCCTGCGGCCCCCTTGGTGTTGGGAGTCACGGTTGTTGAGCCTTGGTCAAAGTTGTTGACCTGGCCCGCTCACAGTTCGTGAGCCATTCCTCTAATGGGAGGCATGTGGCATCCTAGAGTCAGGCCGCTGTCGGCCAACCCGACATTCGATCGTGCCGCTCGATCGCTCAGGCTCGGCGGACAATGAAACATGACCGCCGACCAAGAGAACCCGACAATTTGGCCCGAATTCATGAGTGCTTTGGAGCCGGAAGCATCGGAGAGCACAGTTATTGCTACCGCGCCAACAGACCTCGCCGTACTGAAACCGTCGAGCGATCTGCCGGCTTCGGTCTCAGCTTGGTCCGGGCAGTGGTCGGGATGGGCCGGCCAGGGCCGGAGTTACGACGTCAAGCTGATAGTCGAGAAACTCTCCCTGCACGATGCCACGATCGTTTGTGTGCGCGCGTCCGATGGGCAGAGTGTCTTTAGCGAACGTGTGCTCGCTCAGATTCACGGAAGCGAACTGCGAGGTCGGCTGACGAACGGCGCAAGCCTCCAGTTTCGGATGAGAAATCCGGATGTTGTTGAACTTCTTTGGTGCGAGCTCGACGGTCGCTGGATAGCTGGGGTCCTATCACAGCTGAGTGCTGAAGGACAACGCACGAGCGAACGCGTGCCCACCGGGGCATTCGAACATGGAGAGCGGATCACGCTCGAGATGGTGACGTTCAAACCGGCCGGGCTGGGTCCTTTCCCGAAGCTTGTGTTCAATCATGGTTCGACGGGTACTGGAAATGATCCGTCGCTGTTTACCAGCACGGTGACCAGCCCAGCATTGGCGAAGCACTTCAATGATCGCGGCTGGATGGTCATGTTCCCACAGCGACGCGGACGCGGAAAGTCGGGCGGTCTTTACGACGAGGGCTTCGAACCAGATCGGTCGCAGTACTCTGACGATCCCCGATACGCTCTTCCGGGCTTCGAGCACGCGCTGGTAGACGTGGCGTGTGTTGTCGAGCACTTGCTTGCGAGGGCTGACGTGGACCGTGAACACCTGCTGATCGGCGGGCATTCTCGGGGGGGCTTCCTTGCGTTGGCATTTGCCGGGGTACGACCGGATCTCTTTCGCGGTGTCCTCAATTTCGTGGGCGGCTGGGTTGATGAACATGGGCCTGCATCCGAGATGATCAATCCCGTGATCGCCAGGAGGGGAGCAAAATTTCCCGGGTCTAGCGTATGGCTGTATGCGAAAAACGATCCCTTCTATAGCGTTGCTCACAGCCGCAAGAACTTTCACGCCTTCGAAGTCGCTGGCGGTCAGGGGCATTTTCATGTGCTCGAAACATTACCGGGACAAGACGGCCATCACATCCTTTCCCTGACAGGCCTGTGGGGACCGGTCGTAGATGGCTTCCTGGAACGCGTTGACAAGCGGAATAGCAGCCGTTCCACGTCGAACTGACTGGTGAGCGCGATCACATTGGATGGCCGCTTTCGAGCAAATGGAAAGTCGGCTCGCCCATACCAATGGGATGGACGCCTTCGCTCCGAAGCTGCCGCTCACGAACCTTGACCAGCTGATGGGAATCAGCTCAGCAACTCTGAACCTTGCCGCCTACCACACGAAATGAGGGAGCGTGGGGGCTAAATCCCCAGCTGGGTCAGCAATTGCCGCGCCGGCCAGCGCTCGCGGCGTGCCGGCCAGGCCTGGACCAGTTCGACCATCCGCGCATTCAGCGGCGCCTGCATGCCGTGGCTTTGCGCCAGCCGCACCACCTCGCCGCTGAGGACATCGATCTCGGTGCGCCGGCCCCGCGCCAGGTCGTCCGCCATGCTCGATCGCGCCTTGGCGTCGATGCGCAGCATGCGCGCCGCAACCAGCCGGAACAATGGCGTCGGCAGCCGCAGGATCGGCGGGATCCGCGCCGGCGGCACCGCGCCGAGCTGGGCCGGCGCGATGCCGGCCCGCCCGAGCACGGCCAGCGCCTCGTCGATCAGCGCCGCGAAGCAGCGCCGGTAGCCGCGCTGGAGCAATTCGTCGCGCAGCGGCAGCCCCGACAGCGCATTGACCGGATTGTTGAGATTGAACAGCAGCTTGCCCCACTGCACCGGCAGCAGATCGGCATGGAGATCGATCGGGATGCCGGCACGCTCGAACACCGCCACCCAGGGCCGCAGCGCCGGGTCGTCCTGCGCCGCCAACCGGCCCTCCGTTCCCCGATGGAAGGCGCCCGGGCCGATCTCGGCGACGTTGTAGGGCACCATGGCCGGCAGCACGTGCAGGCCCGGCCCGGCCTCGGCGGCGACCCGCGCATTGGAGATGCCGTTCTGCAGCGACAGAACGGTGGTGCCGGCCGGCAGGACGGCGGCGAGCTCGGCCGCGGCTTCGGCGGTCGCGCCGCTCTTGACGGTCAGCAGCACCAGTGCGGGCCGGATGCCCGCGGGCACGACGTCGGACAGATGCAACTCGGCGGGTGGCACGCGGCCCTGAAGCCCGTCGAGATCGGTGAGCGTGAGGCCGTGCTGTGCGAGTTCGCCCAGCACGCGCGGCCGGCCCACGAAGGTCACGCGGACCTTCGCCGCCGCCAGCCGGCCGCCGATGAACGAGCCGATGGTGCCGGCGCCCATCACGAGGATGTCGACCGCCACGTCGTCCGCCACGGCTAGACGCGTTCCGCGACCCAGCCCTGCACCGACTTCAGCGCCGCCGGCACGCCGGCCGCATCGGTGCCRCCGGCCATGGCCATGTCGGCCTTGCCGCCGCCCTTGCCGCCGACCTGCTGGGCGACGAAGTTGACCAGCTCGCCGGCCTTCACGCGGCCCAGGGTGTCGGCCGTGACGCCGGCCGCGATCTGGACCTTGCCGCCCTCGATCGTCGCCAGCACGATGGCCGCGGTCTTGAGCTTGTCCTTGAGCTTGTCCATGGTGTCGCGCAGCGTCTTGGCGTCAGCGCCGTCGAGCCTGGCCGCCAGCACCTTGACGCCCTTGACGTCGACCGCCTGCGCCAGCAGTTCGTCGCCCTTGGACGAGGCCAGCTTGCCCTTGAGCGAGCCGACTTCGCGCTCCAGCGCCCTCACCTGCTCCAGCACCTGCGTGAGCCGGCCCTGCAGCTCGGAGGCGGGCGTCTTGAGCGTCGCGGCCACCGTCTGGACCGTGGATTCGAGCTGCTGCAGATAGGCCAGCGCGTTGGCGCCGGTCACGGCCTCGATGCGGCGCACGCCGGCGGCCACGCCGCCTTCGCTGGTGATCTTGAAGAGTCCGATGTCGCCGGTGCGCGCAACGTGCGTGCCGCCGCAGAGCTCGCGGCTGCTGCCGATGTCGAGCACGCGCACCGTGTCGCCGTATTTCTCGCCGAACAGCATCATCGCGCCGGTCTTCTGCGCCGACTCCATGTCCATCAGGCGCGCCTGGGTCGCCTGATTGGCCAGGATCTCGGCGTTCACGCGGCGCTCGATCTCGAGGATCTGCCCGGGCGTGACGGCCGCGTTGTGCGCGAAGTCGAAGCGCGTCTTGTCGGCATCGACCAGCGAGCCCTTCTGCTGCACGTGCTCGCCCAGCACTTCGCGCAAGGCCTTGTGCATCAGGTGGGTGACGCTGTGGTTGCGCATGGTGGCGGCGCGGCGTTCGGTGTCGACGCGGGCGGCGACGCTGTCACCGACCTTCAGCGTGCCCTGCGTCTGCGTGCCGTGGTGGCCATAAACGTCGGCCTTGATCTTCTGCGTGTCCTCGACGCCGAACTGCACGCCTTCGGCGGCAAGCACGCCCTGGTCGCCGACCTGGCCGCCGCTCTCGGCATAGAAGGGGGTGGTGTCGAGCACCACGATGCCGGGCTGGCCCTCGGCCAGCTGCTGCACCGGCGCGCCTTCGAAGTAGAGTGCGACCACCGTCGCCTTTTCCTCGAGATGCTCGTAGCCGGTGAAGGCATTGCCCGCGCCCGTGTATTCGACGGCGCGCTCCATCTTGAACTTGCCCGCGGCGCGGCCCGCGGCCTTCTGCTTCTCCATCGCGGCATGGAAGCCCGCCTCGTCGACCGCCACGCTGCGCTCGCGGCAGACGTCGGCCGACAGGTCGAGCGGGAAGCCGTAGGTGTCGTGCAGCTTGAAGGCGACCTCGCCCGACAGCACCTTGGCGTCGCCGGCCAGTGCGGCGTCGAGGATTTCCATGCCGTTGGCCAGGGTCTCGAAGAAGCGCTCTTCCTCGGCCTTCAGCGTGTCGGTGATGCGCTTCTCGTCGGCCCGCAGCTTGGGGTAGGCGTCGCCCATCAGCGCCACCAGGTCGGGCACCAGCTTGTGGAAGAACGGCTTCTTCTGGCCCAGCTTGTAGCCGTGGCGGATCGCGCGGCGCACGATGCGGCGCTGCACGTAGCCGCGCCCTTCGTTCGACGGGATCACGCCGTCGGCCACCAGGAAGGCGGTGGCGCGGATGTGATCGGCGATCACGCGCAGGCTCTTGTTGCCCAGATCCGGTTCGCCGGTCTCGCGCGATGCGGCCTTGACCAGGGCCGCGAACAGGTCGATCTCGTAGTTGCTGTGCACGTGCTGCAGGATCGCGGCCAGCCGCTCCAGGCCCATGCCGGTGTCGACGCAGGGCGCGGGCAGCGGCTTCACGCTGCCGTCGGGCTGCATGTCGAACTGCATGAACACGTTGTTCCAGATCTCGATGTAGCGGTCGCCGTCCTCGTCCGGGCTGCCGGGCGGGCCGCCCGCGATGCCGGGGCCGTGGTCGTAGAAGATCTCGCTGCACGGGCCGCAGGGACCGGTGTCCGCCATCATCCAGAAGTTGTCGGACATGTAGCGGCCGCCCTTGTTGTCGCCGATGCGCACCACGCGCTCGGGCGGCAGGCCGATGTCCTTGGTCCAGATGTCGTAGGCCTCGTTGTCCTCGATGTAGACCGTGGCCCAGAGCTTCTCGGCCGGCAGCTTGTAGACCTCGGTCAGCAGCTCGAAGGCCCACTTGAGCGACTCGCGCTTGAAGTAGTCGCCGAAGCTCCAGTTGCCCAGCATCTCGAAGAAGGTGTGGTGGCGCGCCGTGTAGCCGACGTTCTCGAGGTCGTTGTGCTTGCCGCCGGCCCTGAGGCAGGCCTGCACCGAGGCCGCGCGCACGTAGGGGCGGCGGTCGGTGCCGAGGAACACGTCCTTGAACTGCACCATCCCGGAGTTGGTGAACATCAGGGTCGGATCGTTGGCCGGCACCAGCGAGCTGGAGGGCACGACGGTGTGGCCCTTGGTCGCAAAGAAATCGAGGAACGACTTGCGGATGTCGGCGACGCTGAAGGTGGGCTGGCTCATCTTGGGTTCTTGGCTTGTGCGAAGGCGGCCGGTTGGGGGCAGCCCCTGCATCGAACCCACCGACTGCTTGATCTGCTGGAGCCTTCGATTATAGGTTTGGGGGCTGGCGGGCCGCTTCGGCACCCTCCAGTATCTCGACCGCGCGCTGGAATTGAAGCTGCTGCATCGCGCGTTCCAGCGCCGCGAAGCGCTCTGCCCCGAGGTGGGTTCGCAAGGACGGGGCGAGCGCGTCGAAGCGGGACATGGCACCCACGCTCTGCCGGCGCAGCTCGCCGATCCAGGCCGCGAGCGCTTCAGGGCCGGGCGGCGCGGTGCCGTGGGCCTGCGTCCCACCGGCGGCGGTCTCGAGGAACGGCTGCACTGCAAGCTGCAGCCGGCGCAGCGCCCCGGCCAGCGCGCTCAATGCCACCCGCACTTGCTGCGCCTGCGGGTCGCCAGCCTGCAGCCCTGCTTCGGCCTCGGCCGCGTGGCGCCCCACCGCGTCGATGCCGAGGGTGCGGGCGCTGCCTTGCAGCTTGTGYAGCCGCGCGGCCAGCGCCGCGGCCGGGTCCGCGCGGCCGGCGGCGCCCTCCTCCTGCGCCAGGTCGGCGAATTCGGCGAGCAGCCGGCGCAGCGCGCTGGCCAGCAGCCCGCGATCGCCCTGCAACCGCCGGAACGAATCCACGGTGTCGATGCCTTCGATGACCGGCCAGTCCGCGGGCATCCGCACATCGGCTGCCGGCGACACGGGCCTTTCGAGCGTCCCGCCGCCGCGCGCCCGCTCCACCCAGCGCCGTACGGTACGCAGCAGCGCCTCGGCATCGAAGGGCTTGCTCACGAAGTCGTTCATGCCGGCCTCGAAAGCCCGCTCGCGCTCGGCCACCAGGGCACTCGCGGTCAACGCGATCACCGGCAAGGCCGCGAGGCCGAGCTCGCGGCGAATCAGCCGCGTCGCTTCGTTGCCGTCGAGGACCGGCATGTGAACGTCCATCAGCACCAGGTCGAACGACCCGGGCCCTGCCCGCAGCAGGTCCACCGCCTCGCGGCCGTCGTTCGCGAGGCCGACTTGCGCGCCCGCGCGCGCAAGGATGCTCTGGCAGACCAGCAGGTTGACCGGGCTGTCGTCCACCACCAGCACCCGGATCCGCGACAAGTCCTGATCGGTGGAGGCGCCTCCCTCCGGCGGCAGCGTGTCGCCGGCGGGCACCGCCACGGCGTCGGCGGCGATCTCCAGCGGCAGCACCACCCAGAATTCGCTGCCGCTGCCCGGCGTGCTGGCGACGCCGAGTTCACCGCCCATCAGCTCGGTGAGCTGCTTGACGATCGTGAGCCCCAGCCCGGTGCCGCCGAAGCGCCGCGTGGTCGACGAATCGGCCTGGATGAAGGGCGCAAAGACGCGGCCCAGCAGCTCGGACTCGATGCCGATGCCGGTGTCGAGCACGGTGAAGCGCAGCTGCGCGTGCTGGCCTTGCCGCTTCTCGACCTTCACGCCGAGACAGACCGACCCCGCGGCCGTGAACTTGACCGCGTTGCTCATCAGGTTGACGAGGATCTGGCGCAGCCGCGCCT
This sequence comes from Variovorax sp. P1_H12_2, assembly GCF_056405335.1. Classification (NCBI taxonomy): domain Bacteria; kingdom Pseudomonadati; phylum Pseudomonadota; class Betaproteobacteria; order Burkholderiales; family Comamonadaceae; genus Variovorax; species Variovorax sp. P1_H12_2. The sequence continues at coordinate 441 of NZ_JBFUCI010000334.1, read as the reverse complement.
GGTCGCCGCGCAGCTGCCTCGGCAGCCCGTCCTCGGTTTCCTGTCGCAACGCGATCGCCTTGTCGCGGGCGTTCACGGAGGCCATGGCCATGACGCCCTCGAGCAACTCGCGCAAGTCGAATCCGGATTCGTCGAGCGCCATCTCGCCGGCTTCGATCTTCGAGATGTCGAGGATGTCGTTGATGACGCCCAGCAGCGCGTTGCTGGAGGCATCGATCTTTTGCAGGAAGTCTCGCTGCGTCTCGTCCAGCGAGGTCTGGCGCAACAGGTAGGCCAGGCCGATCACCGCATTCAGCGGCGAGCGGATCTCGTGGCTCATGTTGGCCAGGAATTCGCTTTTGGCCCGGCTCGCCGACTCCGCCTGCGCGCTGCGTTCCTTGAGCGCCAGATTCAGGGCCTCGAGCTGATCCTGCGCGCGTCGCATGTCGGTCACGTCCACGG